>NZ_JBHWDU010000116.1:0-18679 GCF_042734825.1 Kitasatospora sp. NPDC059648
GCCTGGGCGTTCTGGCAGAACCACCACTGGTACTGAGCCGGCCATCCGGCTCCCCCCGTGCCTCGGGGGCCGGACAGGGACCACCGGGGCAACCCGCCAGGGCCCGGGCCCGCGCAACCGCGCGGCCCGGGCCCCCGTGCCGTCTCCAGACCAGCCCCCGGGGAGTCGCCGACAACTGTGAGCCCTGCGGCTGCCCCGTACGTTTTCCCCGCGCTTCGGGTGCCGCCGACCGGATCGCGTCACTCAGGCCCCGCCCCGGACGTGGCGTCGCACTGCCGGGAACTCGCCGACGATCGATACCGGGGCGGTACGACCGATGAGTCGGGAGTCGACGGCGACTCGTGGTGCGACGAGCGGATATGCGGCCAGGCGCCTGATCGGTGCCTCGCGCGGCGGTGTCGGCCCCCGGGGTGCTGCCTGCGGTGGTCGCCCGCCGCGGGCATGTGGCTGTTGTGACTGCCGAGGCTGCCATCCTGACGGGGGAACTCACCGAGGGCAGTGCCTTGCCCTCCGTCCGCGCCCTGGCTCGTGACCTCCGGATCAGCATCATCACCACCACTCGCGCGTACACCGAGCTGGCCGCCGAAGGGTTCATCGCCACGGTCCCCGGCAAGGGCGCCTACGTCCTGCCGCTGGACTCGGCGCTCGTGCGCGAGCAACTGCTGCGTCAGGTCGAGGAAGGCCTGCAGACCGAGCTGGACGCCGCCCGGCGGGCCGGCCTCGACCGCGAGGATCTCATCCAGATCCTGGACGGGCTGATGCAGGCCGAGCACGAACACATCTGAGACTAGGGGGTCCTTCGGTGCACAACGATCTCGCCTTCGCCCTGCGGGGCGTGGGCTGTGCCGTGGGCAACGGCTTCGCCCTGCGCGATGTCAGCTTCGAACTGCCCACCGGCTATGTCATGGGCCTCATCGGCGCGAACGGCGCCGGCAAGACGACGACGATCCGCAGCCTGCTGGGCATGCGCGGGATCGACACGGGCGAGATCGAGCTGCTCGGCCACCGGGTACCCGGCCCAGTCGCGCTGCGCCAGGACGTCGGGCTGGTGCTCGACCGCACCTACCTCGTGGGCGACTGGGGGCTGACCGAGGTCGAACGGACGCTGCGCCCCTTCTACGACCGGTGGGACGGCGGGCGCTACCGGCAGTTGCTCGACACGTTCGGCCTGGACCTGCGGGCGAAGGTCAAGGACCTGTCCCGCGGCATGGCGATGAAGCTCATGATCACGGTGGCGCTGTCGCACCAGGCGCGGCTGCTTGTCTTCGACGAGCCGACCAGCGGCCTCGCCCCGGTCGCCCGGGACGAACTCGTCGGCATCATCGGAGACTTCCTGCTCGACGAGGGACACAGCGTGCTGCTCTCCACGCACATCACCTCCGATCTCGACCGCATCGGCGACTACCTGACGCTCATCCATGACGGCCGCGTCGTCCGGACCGGGCACCCACCCTTGAGGAGGTCGCCATCCACATCGGATCGCCGTCGACCGATTCGCCGTCACAGCCGATCGGCGGATGCGGGGCGGTCGCATGAGCGCCGTCGCCCGCATGGCAGTGCTGCACCTGCGTACCGTCGCACCGTACCGGGCCCAGGGCCTGCTGGTGTCCGGCATGATGGTCCTGGTACTCGCCCGCAACCCGGTCGGTCTCGTACCGGCGCTCGCACTGCTGCTCGCCCCGTTGGTCGCCGTCCATCCGTTCGTGGTCGCCGACAAAGCCGGCCTGGAAACGCTGTACGCCGTCCTGCCCGTACCACGCCGCACGGTGCTGCTCGGCCATTACGCCTGGGCCCTGGCCGGCTTTCTCACCACCGTCACCGCCGGCACGGCACTGTCCGTACTCCTCGCGCGGGCCGAGGGCGAGTCGTTGAGCGGGCGCACCCTGTTGACGATGCTGACACTGTCCTGGGCGCTGTTCGCCGTCAACATCGCGATCCAGCTCCCGCTGCTGATCAGGTTCGGGTATGCCCGCATCAGCGTCCTGGGCACCACCCTGCCGCTGGCGCTGATCATGCTGGCCGTCTTCCGGCTGCACCTGACCATCGCGTCGATCCAGCTCTGGCTGCCGCTTCTCTGGGTGGCCGGCGCAGCCGCCATAGTGACGTCCGCGGCCTTGGCAACGCATGTGCCGAAGCGACGAACCTAGCCCGACTCGGGCATCACTGAGGCCTCGTCAGCCTGCCAGCAGCTCGGCGGCGATCCGGGCGCGGTGCGGCGCCAGCTCGGCGGCGATCGAGGCGCTTTCGGCGGCGGGGACGGTGACGGCGGCGTCCCCGTCCCCGGCGCGGGCGGCCAGAGCGATCCGCAGGTGGGTCGGCGGGTGGGAGCCGTCCACGGCGGACCGGTCACGGGCGCTGAGCCGCAGCAGGCGCTCCCGCTCGACGGCGGGGACGGAGGCGAGGTGCTTGCGCACCCGGTCCCAGAGCAGGTCCGGCGCGGGCGCGTCCTCGGTCCGGCGGCTCCGGGCGCGGCCGATCCGGGGCCGTCCGCGCTCCTCGGCCCGGATCTGGTGGATCGCCGTGTCCACTGAGCCGGTCAGCAGCAGCGCAGCGAGCATGCCCCGGGTCGCCTCGCCGCCCGCCACCCGGGCGGCGAGCACGTCCGAGTGGTACTCGGCCTGCTGGCCGGCCCGGGAAGTGAGCCGGTCGAACAGCACCAGCCCCTGGTACAGCACCCAGGCGACGCCCCGCAGCACCAGCCGGCCGAACACCGCGCCGAGCCGCACCAGCATCGAGACCTCGTCCCGGCCCACGACCCACCCGTCGTGACCCGGGCGGGCCATGTCGTACCAGGCCCAGAGCGCCGAGACGGCGCTGTACAGCCAGAACGAGCGCCGGCGGTCGCCGTTGACCCGGTGTCCGAACTCGTGGCCGAGCAGGGCGGTCCGCTCCCGCTCGTCCAGTACCTCCCAGAGCGGCAGGCCGAGCCGCAGCACCGACCGGCGGCGCAGCCCGACCAGCCCGTACGAGGCGTTGAACTCGTCGGTGACCTGGATGACGTCCACCGGGCGGGCGCCGACCTCGGCGGCCACCCGGTCGGCCAGACCGTACAGGGCCGGCGCCCCGGCACGGTCGAGCACCCCCGCGTCCTTCGGCAGTCGGCCGAGCCGCGGCCGCAGGGTCACCGCGATCACCAGCACCACCGCGCCGACGCAGCGCTGCACGACGGTCCCGGTGATCAGCAGCCAGAGCGCCAGGGCGAAGGTGCCGACGGTGACGAGGTGGACCGCCCCGGCCGCGGCGGAGGCCAGCAGCCAGTCCCGGCGGGCGGTGGGGGAGTCGCCCCCGGCGGCCTGCTCCTCGTAGAGCCGGTCGGTGCGGGCGGCCGCGGCCCGCTCGCGCCGGGTGGGCGCGTGGGCGGCGTCCTCGCCGGGCACGAGGTTCCAGTCGCAGGCCGGGCACCAGACGAGGAAGCGCGGGTCGTCGGTCAGGGGGGCGACGCAGCGTGGGCACGGCGAACCGTGGACGGGCCTGTCGGCGGACGCCGCGGCGGGCGGCTCGGGGTAGGCGGGCACGGTTGATCATGATGGCGGACCGGCGGCGCCGGTGGACAGGGGGTTATTCGTATCGTGACCATGCCCGTTCCCCTTCGGGCTGCCCCCGGCCGGGACTGCGGTGACCAGCTCGGCTCCGGCGGCGTCCTCTGCCCTCCCGCCCGCCGGTCCTATCGATCCCCGAAGAGGATCGTCCTGACAGTCCTCCGGCCTTCGGCGCTCATTCGACCTGGGCGACCTTGTAGGCGATCCCGCCTTCGATGAGGTAGCCCGCTCCGACGCAGACGATGTCGTTCAGCCATGCGTACTCCTGCGATCCGGTCTCGAAAAGCGGGTTGGTGCGGAAGTAGTACCGGGCCGGGTCGATGTCGTACCTCTTCGCCGGATCGGCGATGTCGGCCCGCAGTTCGGGCGGGGTGACCCAGCGGCCGCCGTAGGTCATGTACACCAGGGCGCCGTCGTGGGTGCGCAGGGTGAGGCGCACGTCCAGTGACATCGTCCCGTCGGGGCGGATCAGTGCCCAGTCGCCGCCGATCGGGAGCACGTCGCCGTGCAGGCGCGGTCCGTGGAAGGTGCCTCCCGTGTCGCCGAAGAGGGTTCTGCGGCCGAGCGGGCCGGTGCCGAAGTCCAGTCGGGGGCTCAGGTCGATGACGAGGTCGAACAGGTGGCACGTGGTGATCTCGCCGAAGGACTTGGTGCGGGGGTCGGGGGTCATGCGCTGCCTCCCAGCAGGGTGTGCCGGACCTGGTCGGTGGAGACGCCCGACTGGGCGCACAGCTCCGCGAGGTCGAGGAAGAACCGCTCGCCGGCGATCAGGCCGTCGGCGAAGGTGAACCGGAGGAACACCGGCAGTTCGGCGCGTCTGCCGTTGGGCGTCACGCCGAACCGGTCACCGGTCATGGTCATGCGTGCCGTTCCCCAGCAGGCCAGGGTGTCGTCGTTGCCGGCGTGCCCGTCGAGGGTGACCTCGTAGTCGGGGAAGGACGCGAAGAAGCGTGCCAGCGCCCTCTCGTTGTCGGGCAGGCCGCGGGCCCGGGTGCCGAAGGGCGGCGACTCCAGCAGTACGTCCTGGTGCAGGAGTTGGAGCGCGGCGGACAGGTCCTGACGGCTCTTGGCGTGCGCCAGCGCCTGGGCGAGCTCGAACATCTGACGGGTGTTCACGAGAAAAACGTACGGTCGTACGTATGTATTTCGCAAGGGGGTGGCACAATGAGGCCGGTGAGCGAGGATGTGCAGGACGGGCGCCTGCTTCGAGGTCTGCGGTCGCGACGGACGATCGTGCGGCACGCCGTCGACACGGCGTCGTTGGAGGGGCTCGACGGGCTCAGCTTCGGTCGGCTCGCGACGGACCTGAACGTGGGCAAGAGCAGCGTCCAGACGCTCTTCGCCACGAAGGAGAGGCTCCAACTGGCCGTGGTCGAGGCGGCGGGCGAGCTCTTCGAGGAGGCCGTGATCCGACCCGCGCTGGCCCGACCCCGGGGCGCCGAGCGGCTGCGCGCCCTGGTCGAGCACTGGCTCGCCTACGCCGAGCAGCCGCTGTTCCCGGGCGGCTGCTTCTGGGCGGCGAACCTGCCCGAGTTCGACAGCCGGCCGGGCCCGGTGCGGGACATGTTGGCCGGCCAGCAACGAGCCTGGCGCGACCGCATCGCCGCCGAACTGCGACACGCCGTCGATGATGCGGGGACGAGCGCCGGCCTCGATGCCGACCTCACAGCGTTCCAGATCGACGCCGTGCTCACCGCCGCGAACACCGCGATGCGCCTGGGCGACGACACGGCGGCCGCGAAGGTCCGCCGCGTCGTCGACGGCCTCCTCGCGCCGCCGGCCGGGCCCGGCCGAGAAATGATCACTCGTTCCTGAGGCCGCCGGCGACGCGGCGGGCTGCTTCGGCCTCGGAAGAACGCCCGCCAGAGTCCACCGCGCGCTGATGCGGAACCTGGCCTGCGCCGACTGCGGGAACGTGCGAGGTCCGAGTGGGGTCCGCCGCCGGGTCACCACGGCTGCCGGTACGCATCCGTCGAACTCACGACACGCTCCGTCGAACCACCCACGCCAGCCCTGACCAGGTAATCAGCACCTCCCGCCCAGCGGGGGGAGCTCAAGTGCCAGGTCTGGCGACGATCGGTTCATCAGGTGACGATGCGGATCGTCCAGAAGTCCGATGCGAGTCCCTGCTCGGTGAGGTAGGCGTACGGCATGGTGAAGTAGCCGTCCATGCCCCAGCCGGGGCCCCAGGAGTTCCGGACGATGAAGCGCTCGGTCTGGTCGTCGTAACCCACGGCCATCACGGCGTGTCCGCCGATCACCTCCTCGTCCGTCGTCGGCAGCTGTGCGACGCCGGTCTTCTTGACCTCAGCGCTCTCGAAGCCGGCGTAGACAGTGAATCCGAATACGAACGGGAAGCCCGACGCGAGACAGGCCTTGAACTGGTCGAGGTCCCGGGTGACGCGTTGGTAGGCGGTCACCGTGGTCTTGAGGGCCTCCGTGTAGCAGCTCGCCGGAGGCTTCTGGCCGGCCCGTGCGGTCTGCGGGAAGGGGCCTCCGTCGGAGAGCGCGGGTGTGTCGTCGTAAGGCCACTCGTCCTCCGGACACACACCCAGGCTTGCCACGGACTTCATCCCGTCACGCAGCTGTGCGCCCGAGTCCGTGCTGACATGACCTTCGATCACCCGTTCGTTGTAGTAGATGAACAGCCGCGACGGAACGAAGGCCTGCAGGTTCTGCCGCATGAGCTCGAACTCGAACGCCGCGGCGATGGCGTTCGCCGTACAGCTGCCGATCTCGCCCTGGTCGTAGACCGGCGGGCACTGGCCGCGCAGATCCGCTGCGGGCGGCAGGCTGATGAGCGAGAGACGCGGTGCGGAGTAGAGGAAGTCGCGGGCGTCGGGCAGGTCCGGTGCCCAGCCGTAGCGGGCCGTGCGACGAGTGGTCGGATGTGGCATGGCACTCCTGTCGGATCGGTCTGTCAGCGCGCGATCGGTGACCGGGCGCGGGTGTACCGTCTGTATCCAGACCATGCGGAGATCAACCGCTCTCGGACGCGCGTCCCTCGGGCAGGTCAGTACCGACCGCCGCGCGGTCGCGGCCCGGGGAACCTCCGAGTGCTCGACGTAGACGTGGCTCGTGATCCCGGCATCGCCGAACTCCACGAGCGGGTCCGGAAGTAGCGGGAGCGCCTGAACTCAAAACTTCATGGTCCGGATATCGGGACCGATGAAGAACTTCGCGATCGCGATCAGCACGGCCAACTGGGCCAGTACGTAGGCGATCTGCGCGGAGAAGCCGCGGAGCTGGTAGATCGAGAGCAGCAGTCCGAAGCGGCTGGGCCACAGACGCCGCTCGGCGCGGAAGGTGTCCGCGTCCATGGCGAGGCTGGTGAGGGTCAGCACCAGGAGCATCTGGCAGATGGCGATGGCCCAGTTGCCGAGTGGCTGGTCGGTGAGGCGGTCGCCCAGGATCCCCAGGAGGATCAGCAGGGTGTAGACGGCGGCCAGGCCCAGGGCGCGTGTCGGACCGCGGCGGCCGGGCAGCAGGCGCCAGAGCGCTCCCAGCACCAGGCCCGCGCCTGCCGCGGTGAGCTCCCAGAGCAAGAACTGCCGGATCATCTCGGGTGCCCCGAAGGAGTCCTGCGCGGTGTGCATCCACTGGGTTTGCTCCCCCTGGTAGAAGAACCAGAGGATGAGGAGAGTGCCGGGAAGGCCGAAGGCGGCCGCCAGTAGGGCGGCCCTGCGGGCGTTCTCCCACCATCTGGCATGCGGGCCCCAACTCAGGGCGATGTCCATGACCGTGAACTGGCCGGGCAGCCAGGGCCGTGCCGTGTTGGTGGCTCCGGTCGGCGACCGCCAGCGGTGCAGCCCGCTCAGCTCCCGTTCGACCGCGTGCCGTTCCTTCTCCGCCGCATGTCTGCTCGCGGCTCCCTCGCTCTTCCCCGGCCCCATGTCACGGAGCTCGTCGGTCAGCTCCCGGTAGCGGCGTGCACGCGCGATGAGGCCGGAGTGGCCCGCCTCCGTGATCGCTTCGCTCAGCCTCGGAGTGTCCCCACTTCCCTCAAGGTGTTGGGCCAGGACCGCCCACCGCTTCCCGACCGCCAACAGGGCGTAGAACGCGGCGATGTCCAGGACGAGCCAGAGGACAGCCCCGGCCTGGCTGCCTGCGTACGAGCCCTGGCGGTAGGCGACCACGACGGCGAAGAACACGGCGAGCAGGAGGCAGTCCAACCTGGTGGGATCCGCGCACGGCACGGGGAACGCCAAGTCCCTGGCCCGTAGCAGGGCCACGATGGCGATGCCGGTCACCACCCAGGTCCCGGCGACGCACCATACGGGAACCTGGATGGTGTAGGACACCAGATGCTCGCTCAGGAAGGCGCGGTGCAGCCAACCGTACTCCTGCACGGTGCGGTCGCTCAGCCAGCTGGCCCGCTCCCACCCGCGGTCCTGGGTCCACCACTCCCACCCCAGCAGAAGGACGGTGATCACGGCCAGGACCGACCCGAGGCGGCGCAGCCTCCAGGGTGACGCCGGTGTCCGGATCAGTCCGCCCTCACACGCGAGCCGCCAGATCCACAGGGCCAGGCCGGCCAGCCACAGCCACAGGAGCGCCGCGGTCATGGCCACCAGCGGGGCGAAGCTGTGGACGGACCCGGTTCCGGGGGAGGAGAGCTTCTGGGGAAGGCCGAACAGGGACGGCCAGCCGACTACCAGGCCGCCGACCGCCGCCACCAGCGAGGCGGCCAGCAGCACCGACCTCTTCGGACGGGCGGTGGCCGTCAACGCCCAGCCGACCAGAATCCCGATCAGGATCCTCCAACGGTCCTGACCGAGGAGTGTGTACTGCGGTGGCAGGAACGTCAGGCTGATGACGGCGCTGACCAGACCCCACTGCAGCAGGACCGTGCTGCTGCGGATTTCGAGCTCGGTGGCCTCGATGTGGGCCGGCCGGCGACGGGCTCGTAGAGCGGCCACCGCGACGATGACGGACATGACGATCCACCAGGCGGCCATTCCGATCTTGTTGCTGACGAGAAATGCGCTTTCGCCGCTCACCGCCGCCCATGCGCGTTGCCACGGGGGAGCCACCCGAACCGTCAGCAAGGAGCTCGCCTCCTGAGGCCGGTCAGGGTCGCCCCACCGCATGGTCCCGTTGCCGGCGGTCGAGGGTTCGGGCGCTACGCTGGATGCCTCCAGGCCGCCCAGGTTGACCACGACCGAGTCCCAACGGGCCCCTGTCAGAGCCGTCGGCGGAACGAGGGACAGCTTCCACTGGCCCGGGTGCACATCGACTTCCCACGGCCCGACGCGGAACATGCCGGGTTGGTCGAACCAGAAGATCGTCGGGTAGTCGACCTCGACCCAGTCAGGCTCGACGCTCACCGCCGGATTGGACGAACGCCACTCGCGTGCGCGCAGGTACTGTTGCGGGGGTC
The DNA here is from genome assembly GCF_042734825.1 of Kitasatospora sp. NPDC059648. Lineage (NCBI taxonomy): Bacteria > Bacillati > Actinomycetota > Actinomycetes > Kitasatosporales > Streptomycetaceae > Kitasatospora > Kitasatospora sp. NPDC059648. The sequence goes on from NZ_JBHWDU010000116.1 coordinate 8,920, forward strand.
GCCCCGTCTCCTGCTCGTCGCGCAGGAGACAGCGCATCGCATCGCGGTAGGCAACAGAACTCTTCTGCAGCAGCAGGCCCTCGGCGTACCCCCAGGACCTGGGTACGCGGACGGTCATGACTCCCCTGCCCTCGACCGTGTTGTGGGCGTGGTTGGCGAGTCTGAGTTCGACGTTCACACGGGCCGCGGTCAACTGCTCCGCATGACAGCTGCTCGCGAACGGGGAATCCGCTCGGGCGGGCTGTCCGCCCCAGAGAAGCAGGAAAGCCAGCAACGGCACGGCACACAGTCCCCACCGGTACGGCGCGGTGCTGCGGACTCTTGTGTTGCGACCGTGCGACGGTGGCGAGGAGTTCGTGTTCACCTCACCGCCGTCCTCGTTCTTCAACGCGCGGTGCTCCTGCTTCCCGGGCACCCGCTGATCGGACTGCACTGCAGGATCACCTGGTAGGCGTGGCTCTCGACCTCACCGCTGCCGCGTCCGGTCTTCACGAACCGCCACTGCGAGGGCTTGGTGTGACCGGTCGCGTCCGCCTTGTCGACCCGGATCTGGAGCGTGCGTGCCGCGAGGTCATGGGTCTCGACCAGGACCTCGTCGCCCGCGACCGGAAAGTGCTCGTGCAGCAGGCACAGGCCGAAACGGTCGAGATTCCCGTGCTTCTCCAGTACGTCCACGAGATCGCGCACGAACTGGCTGTCCTGTGGACCCAGTCCCTTGGCTTCCTCGAACTTCGGAAGCGGCTGCCCGGGAGCGGTCTCCGGATTTCCCATGAATTTTTCCTCGATGTCATCTGAGTGGATTTCGGAAGCCTAGGTTCGGGGGCGAACGGCTGCAAGCCGACACCCCGGAGGGATGCCGGCAACCCCGGCGGCCCCTACTCCGGGCGGCCGAATACGGGTACCGGCCGGTTGCCGTGGCAAGGCGCTGCACAGCTGGGAAGCGTCCGACGAGCCGCACTTCGAGCAGGTGAGGCGCGAGAACCCGGCCGGCGGCGGTGTGGTCCGCGGTGAGCGGCCCCGATGTGCCGGCATCCACGCTCGTCGGGTCGAGCGTGGATGCCGGTGAAGCGTTCGACTGTTCAGATGTGCCGGTCCCGTGGGCCGGGTGGTCGGAGCGTTGCGGTCACCAGTGGTGCCAGTGACCGGGGGGGTCGATGACGGTGGGGTCGGTGGCGGTGGCGGTGCCGTCGCCGCCTCCGCTGACGGTGGCGGTGTTGGTGAGGGTGCCGGTGGCGGTGCGGGCGACGCGGACCCGCAGGGTGATGGGCGGGTAGGCGTTCCCGGGGTTGAGGACGTCGCTGCGGGTGCAGGTCAGGGTCCTCTGGACGCAGCGCCATCCGCTGCCGCTGATGTTGACGGCGGTGAGCCCGGCCGGGAGGGTGTCGTGAACGGTGACCGTGGTGCCGTCCGTGGGGATGGTCCCGTTGTTGCCGACGGTGATGGTGTAGCTGCCCTGGCGGCCTGGGGTGAAGTTGCCGGTGTGGGTTTTGGTGATGGTCAGGGAGGGCGAGGGACTGATTGGGTTGACCGCGACGCCGGTCGGGCTGACGCCGACGCCGACGGTGGCGGTGACCGTGTTGGTGGCGGTGGCGATCACCGACACGCTGTTGGAGTTCACGTTGGTGACGTAGGCGTGCGCGCCGTCCGGGGCAACCGCGACGCCCAACGGGTTGGCGCCGACGCCGACGGTGGCGGTGACCGTGTTGGTGGCGGTGGCGATCACCGACACGGAGTTCGATCCCTCGTTGGTGACGTAGGCGTGCGCGCCGTCCGGAGTGATTGCCACACCGGCCGGGCTGTTGCCGACGCCGATGGTGGCGATGACGGTGTTGGTGGCGGTTTCGATCACCGACACGACGGTTGAGCCTGCGTCGGTGACGTAGACGTGCGTGCCGTCCGGGGTGACCGCGACACCCTCCGGGTTGGCGCCGACGCCGATGGTGGCGGTGACCGTGTTGGTGGCGGTTTCGATCACCGACACGTTGTTCGACTGCGCGTTGGTGACGTAGACGTGCGCGCCGTCCGGGGTGACCGCGACGCCGGTCGGGGCGGCGCCGACGCCGACGGTGGCGATGACGGTGTTGGTGGTGGTGTCGATCACCGACACCGTGTTGTCGCCCTGGTTGGCGACGTAGACGTGCGCGCCGTCCGGGGTGACGGCGACACCCCTCGGCCCGCTACCGACGCCGACGGTGGCGGTGACCGTGTTGGTGGCGGTGGCGATCACCGACACGCTGTTCGATCCGAAGTTGGCCACGTAGGCGTGCGCGCCGTTCGGGGCGACCGCGACCCCGAAGGGGGAGCTGCCGACGCCGATGGTGGCGACGACCGTGTTGGTGCCGGTGTTGATCACTGACACGGAGTTCGACTCGAAGTTGGCGACATAGGCATTGGGGGCGGCGGCGGCCCAGGCCGGGGACGAGGCGGCGGCCGGCAGGGCCAGTCCCGCCAGCACGGCCAGTACCGCCATGAAGATCCGCACCCATGCCCGTGGCCGTGGTCGGTGCCCGCTCTCCTCGGGCCCCGTGCCGCGATGCGAACCGGTTCGCTGTCTCTCATGCCCGACCACTGGTACCTCCGTCTCACGTAGGGGCAGCCTGCGCCGACCACGCCAGCGGCGGCGACACGGCTAGTGACCACCTGAATGTGGTCACGTCATCACGTTACGTAGCGGGTGGTGGATCTGGTGACCCCGACACGTTCAGCGCGGTCGGAGCCGGCGGCCAACCGGCGAAGGTGTTGACGGCGCGTACGGCCACCCGTTCGCCAGCGGTCAGTGGCCGCCGAGCCAGGGAGATGCCCACGATGGCACAGAGTGCTCTGCCCTCTCAGAGGCGGCACGTCAGTTTCGAACTGCCGACACGGGCAGTCCGCTCCCGAACGTTCGTCTTCTGGAGGCCGCGGTGGGACACGCTGTCGGTGATGTGCTGGGCCTGGCCGCGGGCATCGCGGTCAGCCCCCTGCCGATCGTGGCGCTCATCCTCGTTCTGGCCACCCCGAGGGGACGCCTCAACGGACTGCTGTTCGTCCTTGCCTGGGTCGTGGGGCTCGCCGCGCTCGTCGCGATCATGCTGGCTGTCGGTGGCACGGGCGGAGCCGCGACCCACAAGCATCCGGCTACCTGGGTCGGAGCGCTCAAACTCGCCCTCGGCGCGCTCCTCGTCCTCTTCGGCGCCCGTCAGTGGCGGCGCCGCCCCAAGGACGCCTCCGAGACACAGCTGCCGAAGTGGATGGCGGCGATCGACCGTTTCAGTCCCATCAAGATCGTCGGCTTGGGGCTGTTGTTCTCTGCGGCCAATCTCAAGAACGCGCCCCTGGCCATCGCCGCGGGCGCCTCGATCAGCTCCGCCGGGCTCGCCTTGCCCCAGCAGATCGGAACGCTCGCGATCTTCGTGGTGATCGCCTCACTCGGCGTGCTTGCGCCACTCGCCGTCTACCTGGTCATGGGCGAACGTGCCGCTGGCATCCTCGGCAGCTGGCGGGACTGGGCGGCGCGGCACAACGTCGCCGTCATGGCCGTCCTGTTCTTCGTGCTCGGCCTCAAGCTCCTCGGCGACGGCATCAGCATCCTCGCGGCCGACTGAGCCGATGGCCCGGAGCGGCCGAGGCCGCTACTCGACCAGACGGAACTCCGGATGCCGCAGCCAAGCGCTCCGCCTGCCGCCCCAGTACTGTGACTTCGCATGGCCGACACCGAGATCGAGATCACCGCAGACCTGGTCCGCGACCTGCTGCAGGAGCAACATCCAGACCTTGCAGGGCTGGCCATCCGGGAGGTGGCGGGCGGCTGGGGCAACCAAATGTGGCGCCTCGGGGACGAGTTGGCAGTGCGCATGCAGCGCATGGACCCCACTCCGGAGCTCCAGCTCAAGGAGCGGCGGTGGCTACCGGTGCTTGCCCCGCGCTTGCCGCTCCCGGTGCCGCTCCCGGTGCGGTTCGGTGACCCGTCCGAGCGCTTTCCCAAGCACTGGACCGTGATGACATGGGTTGTCGGCGAGCCGCTGGACCACGGCTCGATCAGCCGCGGCGCCCACGCGGCCGACACACTGGCGGGCTTCCTCCGGGCGCTCCACGTGGAGGCGCCCGCCGAGGCGCCGATCTCCACGGATTTCGGTGCCCATCCCAGGAACTGCACGGACGGCTTCGAGAACTTCTTCCAGGCCGTAGTCCCCCACGGCATCGCTGCCGATGTCCGGGCCGTCTGGGACGACGCCGTTGCGGCCGATGCGTGGGAGGGCCCGCCGGTGTGGGTGCACGGCGACCTCCATCCCGCGAACGTCGTCGTCTCGGACGGAACGCTCTCGGGCATCGTCGACTTCGGCGCCATGTTCGCCGGCGACCCGGCGTGGGACCTCGCCGCCGCATGGGTGCTGCTGCCCTCGGGCATGGCCTCACGGTTCTTCGACACGTACGCGCATGCAGACGGGGCGGCGATCCGGCGCGCACGCGGACTGGCCGCGATGAAGAGCCTCTTCCTGATGCTCATGGGGCAGAACGGAGATCGGGGCCTTTCCGGCGGCAAGCCGCACTGGGGACCTGCAGGCCGGGCGGCACTTGACCGTGTTCTGAAGGGCGTTTGAGGCACGCTTCCTCAAACCTGTTCTCGATCCCGGTCGAGGGCCGTGCGGCAGCCCACCTCCGTGGGTTCGTCTCAGCACGCGTGGTGGGATGCCGAGGTCCACGGCCGAATGCCGCCGTGGCCCCGATCGAGCTGGCTGAGCTTCTCCTCGGCGCCGGCCAGCTGACCCGGAGAGCTGGGAAGTGGCACCGCCGTTGCCGCTCGCGGGTTCCTCAGCGCGGCCAGCGATGTGGCCTGACGTGGGAATCCCGAAGTGGAGTTCGTCGACACAACTCACGATGACCAACGGTGACCGTCTCCGTCTGCGCGTGGCTGAGCGCGCTACTCGGCCACTGTGCAGCACCGCCGGACGCACCGTCGGACGCGCCGTCCGACGTCGCCGCCGCGGAGCACAGCAGGTCGTCGGCTCAGCAGCTGTCAGTTCGTCGCCCGATCAAGGCGAGTGCCTCGTCCGTGGCCCGTACGTCCCCGAACGACCGGTAGATCGAAAGGGTGCCCGTGATCAGCACGGTGTCGACGCCGCGCTCCGCCAGCAGCCCCGGCAAGGGCGAGCGGCCGGGGAAGGAGGCGCTGTAGGCGGACTTCTCCACCAGCAGATCCGCCTCCCGGACCTCGAAGGCGGGCCACAGACGCGAGCGCAGCGAGCCTTCGCCGCCGGTTACCGCGAACGCCGCGCCGACCGCCGGCCGTAGAACTCGGTGCTCAGCCTCCCGAGCGGTGCCTCGTTCTCCGGCACCACCCAGGCGACCACGCCGCCGGCATCGCGCAGTGCGCCGGCGATGTGCTCGATGCTGGGCACGATCCCGCAGGCGTACGGGCTCGCCTCGACGAAGAAGGGCACCATGTCGCTCACGACCAGCGCGGTGCGCGCCGGGTCGAGGTGCTCGTACGCGTGGCGCCTGCCGCGTCTCTCCTCCTGGCGCGCGTACTCGCGGGGCTCGATCCGCCAGTCGTGGATCTTCGAGTCGGTCTGCATGCGCCCTCCGTCGGCTTCCCCGGGGCTCGGACAGCCTGCCCTCTGCCCTCCGACACCGACAAGCACACCAACTCGCCTGTGCCGTCCGGACCGTGGACTGGTCCGCGAGGCCCGCGCCGAGGATCCGGCGCGGGCCCGCGTGGTGGTCACCACCGGCCGCGGACCGCGCGCCCGGGCCGGCGCGTTGGATGGGCGCGTTGGGTGGGGCCGGCACCGCCCCCCGGAGCGTCCGGAGCCAGCCCGGGGCCCGGGGTCCGGATCAGGGGGCGGAACGGATCTGCAGGGCGTTGATGCCCCAGTGGATCGACGGGTCCGAGGTGTGGACGGTGAACTGGAAGTCCCGGCCTGGACGGGCGGGGATGTCCACCGATCCGACGCCGACGGAGTCCACCGGGCACTGCACCGTGAAGTCGGCCGGAGCCAGACCGCCGACGTGCACCTGCACCGAACCGCCGCCCTGACAGCCGACGGTGACCGCGATCGGCAGCGTCTCGACCACCGAGGCCGTCACCGCGCTGCCGTTCCCGATCCAGTCGGGGATCGAGAACATGGTGTCCTCGTCCGGGGTCGGCGGCAGGACCTGGCCCGTCCCCGGATGACCGAAGGGCTCGTCCGAGGCCGGTGCCGGGGCGGCCGGCTGCGCCGATGCCGTCCCGGCGAAAGCCAGCGCCACCCCCAGCGCCCCGGCTGCTGCGGTGAGCATGCGCGTCTTCGTCCGACTCATCGTGGTCCCCCCTGCTGTGTTCCCGTGTCGCACCGGTGTTCGGCACACGAAGTTGATCGTAGTGCCGAATCGGAGCCTTCGCCCTGATTCTCGGGGAGACGGCGCAGTTCTCGGATGAGCGGTGGGAGGAGAGGAAACGGGGGTGACGGTCCGGCTTCTCGGCCGAGGACGTGTAGCCGGGCCGCTCATATGCCCGGAGTGGGTACGTCGGTCATCGTGGCGGTGGTCGGCCTCGAACCCTGCGCCGGCGGCGAGCCTGATCCGGTCGGGGGGAGCGGCAGTCACGGCCACCGCGGCCGTGGTGCCGGCGGGGCAGGCAAGCGATCCGGCCCTCACGCAGTACCGCAACCGACGACGGCGCAGCTGCGTCCACCCGAACACGAACGGTCGCCCGATCGCCGTACATCCAGGGGGATTTCGTACATGCCGATCAACGATGCCCTGCCCCAACCGCCACGCGGCTCCATGCCGCCCTGCCCGGGCTGCGCCCTGACCGACCAGGTCCGCGCCGTGCCGGCCGTCCACATGGCCGAACGGCGCAACGTCACCGTGCACTCCTCCGACCGTGACGGGCGCACCCAGACCCGGACCCAGGAAGAGGTGTCCGCCCTCGGCCGGGCCCTGGCGCCCGCACCTCCCGCCACCAGCACGGCCTTCAAGGCCCTCGTGATCCTCAGCTTCCCAGCGCTCGCCGGGGCGGTCGTCACCTTCACCGAGGGGATACACCAGCGCAACGCGGCCGCCGACTCCGGCCCCGACCTCTCACCACCGGCCTGGGTGACCAAGCAGCCGGGGTTCCCCAACGACCTCCCCGGCTTCCCGAAAGCCCCGCCGTCCTCCCCACTCGCGCACACGGCCGCCCCACTCGCCGACGTGAACGGCACTCCGACCGTCCTCCTGGTGTCCTACCTGCTCATCGGCGCCGTGATCGCGCTGCTGGCAGGAGCGACCGCGCTGTTCCTCGCCAGACGGCGCCGTCTCGCTGGGCGTCCGCGCGCCGAACGGCTCTGGAACCAGGCCTGGTACTGCGCCCGCTGCGCTACCGCGCACTTTCCGCCCGCCGCAGGACAGGGCACCGGAGCGCTCACACTCACGGACTTCCGCAGAACGGTCTGGACAGCAGGCGGCTACGGCGACCTCGCCGACCGGTACCACCCGTAAACACACCATCCGCCCCATCCCTGCCGACAGGAAGGTGGCAACGGGCGTGTGGCGGCGGTCCGTTGGAGCCGCCACCACACGACCCGGGCGGACGCACCGGCGCCTCCCCTTGTACCCCAGTAAAGCGCGAAGAGTTCTTCGCGAAGAGATGTTTGCGAAGAACCCTTCGTGGTCTAGGGTGTGCCTTATGACGGAGGTGTCGAAGAGGCCGGACGACCCGGCCGTTGAAGAGGACTCGGTTGTTCTGGATGCCAAGGGACTGCGTGCCCTGGCCCATCCGGTACGCGTGCAGTTGGTCGGGCTGCTGCGGAAGTACGGCCCGTCGACGGCTACCCGCCTCGCGGAGCGACTGGGAGTGAATTCCGGGACGGCCAGCTACCACCTGCGCCAGCTCGGTGTGGCCGGCTTCGTCGAGGAGGACGTGGAACGCGGCAACGCACGAGAGCGCTGGTGGCGTTCGGTCCATCGGACGACGGAGCTCAAGGGCCGGGATGTGGCCGATCAAGAGCCAGAGGCCGCGTTGGCGTATCTGCAGTCGGTCGCCGGCACCTACACCCTTCGCATTCAGCAGGCGTTGAACGAGCTGCAGACGATGCCTCGTGCATGGCGGGGCACCTTCGACATGAGTGACTGGGCACTGCGGCTCACGCCCGAGGAAACCGTGGCGTTGCGCCAGGAGTTGAGGGACGTGATCTGCCGATACCGGCAGGACACGCCAGAGGCGGCGGCGAGCGCCCCTGAGGGAGCGGAGCGGGTCGGTGTCATCACGCACCTCCTGCCCGAGCTGGACACACCCGCCGTGTCGGAGGTCTGCACCGGTCCTGAGCCAGCGACAGGAACGGAGACATCGTGACGGCGGAAGCCCCAGGCATCGACGGAATATACGGCAGGCGGTCCTTACGGCCGCTGGGCGGGGTGCTGGCCGCCATAGCCATGTCGCTCACCGGCACTCGGATCTCCGTTGTGGCACTGCCCTGGTTCGTCCTCGTCACAACCGGGAGCGCCACCCGGACCGGACTGGTCGCCTTCTGCGAGATGACTCCCTACGTGGTGGTCAAGGCGTTAACCGGACCACTGGTGGACCGGATCGGCCCGCGGGCCGTTTCCTGGACCACCGATCTGGCCAGCGCGACCGCCGCCGCCGCGGTTCCCCTGCTCCACACCCTGGACCTGCTCTCCTTTCCCTTTCTCCTGGTTCTGGTCGCGCTGATCGGCGCGGCCCGGGGCCCCGGCGACCTGGCCAAGGAGGTGATGGTCCCGGAGGCGGCCGAGCGCGGCCGGGTGCTGCTGGAGCGGGCCACCGGTCTGGCCGGTGTGACCGAGCGGCTCGCCTCCACCGTCGGCCTAGCGGTCGGCGGATCCCTGGTGGCGCTGCTCGGTCCCCTGACCGGACTCGCCGTCAACGCGGGCTGCTTCGCCCTCGGATCGGTGATCATCAAACTCGCGCTGCCTCGCGGCATGGGGCACGCGGCCGAGGAGGCCCCCTCGCAGGCCGGGGACACGGGACCGGGCTACTGGCGGAGTTTCGGCGAGGGCTTCACCTTCCTGCACGGCGAGCCGCTGCTGCTCACCGTCATCGTCATGGCCGGCATCACCAACCTGCTGGACGCGGCGTTCTCCTCGGTGCTCGTACCCGTCTGGGCCAGGGAGTCCGGCAGCGGGCCGACCGCGATCGGCCTGGTGGGCAGCGTCATGGGGGCCGCGGCGGTCGGCGGGAGCCTGATCGCCGCAGTGGTGGCGCACCGGCTGCGGCGGCGGGTGGTGGTCCTCACCGGGTTCCTGCTGGCCGGGGCACCGAGGTTCCTGGTCCTCGCCTCCGACGTCCCGTCGGGGGTGGTACTGGCCGTCTTCGCGGTCAGCGGGTTCGGTGCCGGCTTCGTCAACCCAGTGCTGGGGGCCGTCCTCGTCGAGCGGGTGCCGCGCAGGATGCTGGGCCGGGTCAACGCACTCGGTGACTCGCTGGCCTGGGCCGGTATCCCCCTCGGCGGGCTGATCGCCGGGGCGGCGGTGAACGCTGTCGGACTCACATCGGTGCTGCTCGCCTGCGGCTCTGCGTACTTCCTCACCACGAATCTGGCCGGACTGCGGCCGGAATGGCGCGAGATGGACGGTACGCGCGGGCGGGGCGTCCTGAAGCCGCATTCCGAGGAAGACCCCTCACAAGACAGTGCGAATGTAGCGCCATGACGTTTACGGGAGGGAGGTGGACCACCTGGCTTCCTTCTCTGGGCTTGATTCGCTTTGACGGACACCCCTGATCAGGGGCTTCGGCCCCGGTAAGGATGATGTCCATCATGGAGAGCATGGGGAAGAAGAAGCC
>NZ_JBHWDU010000117.1:0-18553 GCF_042734825.1 Kitasatospora sp. NPDC059648
GCTTCTTCTTCCCCATGCTCTCCATGATGGACATCATCCTTACCGGGGCCGAAGCCCCTGATCAGGGGTGTCCGTCAAAGCGAATCAAGCCCAGTACCGATACTGCTCGTGGAGCTCGACGCGGCCCGGCGAATCGACTGGACGGGCGTCTACGTGTCCGCCTCCGACAGTGTGCCGCCTGTCGCGGGCCAACCTGGCGGTCGCGCAAGCGGGCCAAGTCAACTTCTCGGGGACAAGGGCTACGACAGCCGACACGTGCGTCGCGAGCTGACCCGCCGACGGGTCCCGCCCGTCATCTCATGTCAAGGCGAGCCCGACATCGACGGGCTGGGCAAGCTCTGCTACGTCATCGGGCAGGCCTTAGCCCGGCTCCACCAGTCCAAGCGCCTCACCGTCCGCTGGGAACTACGCCTCAACCTCCACGACTCACGCATCTCACTCGCGTGCACCCTCATCTGCCGACCACGGCTCAACAAGCAAGCAGCATGCTCGTGTTGCGAGCTCTTTGGTACCTGGTCTACCGCGCGCGCTCATGCTTGATCAAGTACAATGACCGCTCGTTCCGCCGGTTCTACATGCAAGCGCAGATGGGGGTTAAACGTGGGTGAGCGGCACCCCTTGCGGGCCAAGCGCCGGCCGAAGTTTGAGCAGGGCACCGGCTCCCTGCGAGTCGTAGATCTCTTCGCCGGCTGCGGTGGTCTCACCCTCGGTATTGCTCAGGCGGCCCACAAGTATGACGTCTCGCTCGATGTTCGCCTCGCAGTTGACTTCGAGGCGGCTCCCACAAAGGTCTTCAAGGCCAACTTTCCCAAGGCCAACGTCCAAGAAGGAACCGTCGAGTCCTACTTCGACGGTGACCTCGGCGCCTCGTTGACCGCTCAGGAGGCCGAGACTCTCTCCACGGTGGGTGAGGTGGAGCTCTTGATCGGCGGGCCGCCGTGCCAGGGGCACAGCAACCTCAACAACCACACTCGCCGCGATGATCCCAAAAACCGACTGTATCTGCGCATGGCTCGCGCCACAGAGGTTCTGCGCCCCCGTGCAGTCGTCATTGAGAACGTGCTGGCCGTTGTCAATGACAAGCAGCAGGTGGTCTCCCGCGCCATCGTTCACCTCAAGAAGCTTGGATACGACGTCGCCACCAGTCGTATCGACCTACTCAAGCTCGGGGTCGCCCAGACGCGCAAGCGCCACATACTGCTGGCCGTCCGCGCAGACGCGCTACCGGCTGGTGTTTCGGCTGCTGACTTGCTGCAGATCGAAGACCGTGATGCCACGCCCTATGACCTGCGTTGGGCGATCGGCGACCTGCTCGGCGTTCAACCGAAGTCTTTCTTCGATGAAGCTGCCGTGCCCAACGCGGATAACCAGCGGCGTATGAATTATCTCTTCGAGAACGACGAGTACAATCTGCCGAACGAAGAGCGTCCCAAGTGTCACCGGGGTAAGCACAATTACACCTCAATGTATGGTCGCCTGTGGTGGGACCGTCCGTCTCAGACCATTACCAGCGGTTTCGCGACGATGGGTCGCGGACGTTTTGTCCACCCTGGTGTCCCCCGATGCCTCACCGCCCACGAGGCCGCGCGCATCCAGGGCTTCCCGGACTATTTCAACTTCGTCGACGAGAGGGCCAAGCCTCGCTATGAGCTGACTCGCACCGAGGTTCAGGTCATCATCGGCAACGCCGTACCCCCGCCTCTGACCGAGGCGCTGACCTCCAAGCTCTTCGACGCTGACGTTCTGCAGACGAAGGACGACGCTCCCCTGTTGCTTGAGGACGACTTCACTGCCTCTGCTGTCGACCTCGCCTGCTGAGCCTGCAGCGGGTTGATTCCATCCGAGGGCATTTGAGGCAGGTGAAATGCCCCCTGGTGGCCTAGGTTTGTCCAGCGGATCACGTGACTTCCCGATGCCGGGCTCTTTGCGCCTGGTGTGGGGTGACGGCGGCCATGAAAAGCTCCCCATATGTGAGGTCCCGCGAGATCTTGGACAGACTGGTTCCAGGAGATGCTGGACGTCACCGGGAGATCTTGGACAAGCAGCCGTCAGTTCCGGTTGTAGGCGGTCGCTCTGAACTGGGTGACCGGCTTGTCGCTGGTCCGGGCGTGCGTGGACAGCTCGACGTCACCGTCCAGGACCCGGAAGACGGTGTCCTCGATCACGATGACCACGGTCTTCCCGGCGTGGCTGCGGCCGACCCGCAGCCGCTGGCCGGCGACCATCACCACGCCGTCGGCGGGCACTCGCCGCTGGGCTCGCAGGGCCTGGGCGGACGGCGGGACGACGGCGGTGCGGGGCGCGCGAGCGCCGCTGATCTGTGCCCGGTGCTCGATAGGGACCGGTGCTGACAGGGTCTTCACGACTCTGCCGTCTGCGATGACGTGCATCAGCTGGCCGTCGAGACGCAGTGTGACCTGCTGTCCGGCCAGATGTGAGGCGAGCTTGACCCGCTCACCGCCCAGGCCGACGTCGCCGTCACGGCCGACGATCCGGTCGACCTCGACCACCGCGTGCGCCATCATCGGCCCCGACATCAGCGCGGCTGGCGCGGGCTCGGGTCCGGCGATCCGTCCGCCTCGTTGGACGAGGGCCTTCAGGTCCGCCGGTGTGAACTGGGAGGGGCGGGTCCGCAGGAGCTCGCCGTCGAGGAAGACGTGGATGCTGCGGTCGTCGGCCCACACGGTCACTGTGCGCCCGCCGAGGGCCGCGGGGAACTTCAGCTGCTGGCCGCCGGGCAAGCACAGCCGTCCGATCCCGGAGATCAGCATCTCGAACTCGACGGCCCGGATCTGGGACTCGTCGACGGGCAGCCGCGGCGAGGGCAGCAGAGCGGGCAGGCGTGGCGCCAGCAGTTCGGCGACCGCATTCGCTGGCGCCTCGATCGGGACGGGCAGGTGGACCTCATGCTTCTGTGGCGCCTCCTCCACCGGGGTCGGACGGAACACGCTGGCCGGAGTGGCCATGCCCAATGACTGGTGGGGGCGAGTGTGGTTGTAGGCGTGCACCCAGGCGTCGATCGCGGCCTGGGCGGTGCCCTGGTCGGCGAACTGGCCAACGTGGTCGAGTAGTTCACGTCGCAGTGTCTTTTGGAATCGCTCGATCTTCCCGGTGGTGGTCGGCGAGCGCGGCTTGGTCAGCCGGGCGGTGATGCCGTTCTCCCGGCAGATCCGCTCGAACAGTATCTCGGCCGGGGCCGGCTTCGTGAACCGTCCGGTGAACTGCTTGCCGTTGTCGGTCAGCACCTCCGAGGGCACCCCGTAGGCCGTCATGGCCTCGGCGAAGGCCGTGCACACGGCCCGGCCGGATGGCTCCGCGACCACCTTGGCGATCACGATGAACCTGGAGTGGTCGTCGATGCCGGTGACGAGCTTGCACTCCCGGCCGCTCGCCAGGAACACCCCACCCATGAGGTCGAGCTGCCACAACTGCATCGGAGCGTCTCGCTGCCAGCGCCGGTAGACACGGCGGTGGTTCTGTTCCTGCTGGTTGACCAGGCCGTGCCGGGTCAGAATCCGGTGGACGGTCGAGCGTCCGGGCACCGGCACCAGCCCCCGCTGACCGAGCTCGTGCGCGATCCGGCGGGCACCCCACCTCGGGTAGGACCGGCGCAACTCGCAGACCAGAGCCTCGATCTCGGCGGCCACCTGGTGCGGTGAGACATGCGGTCGCCGGGACTTGTCTACCAGAGCGTCCAGGCCGCCGGCGTGGTACCGGTCGACCCAGGTGTACACCGACTGCCGCGAGGCGCCGGTCTGCCGAGCCACCTGCGCGACCGGCACCCCGTCGAGCACCTGAAGCACCGCGCGGTACCGGTGCTCGGCCATCCACCGCCGGTCGTCCACCGGCTCCTGTCCACGCTCCTCAGCCACACCGAGCTCAACGAGCAGCAGCCGTCCAGGATGTGCCGAGACCGTCAAGCATCAACCGGGACAGATCTGTCCAACAACTCGTGGGACTGCACACTACGGGGAGACCTTCAAGGCCGTTGACAGTGGGGCGGGGTGATCTGACGAACAATGAGTGGGACCGGCTGGCACCGCATCTGCCAGGAAGCAGCCGGCGGGGTGGACACTGGAACGACCATCGCAAGGTGATCAACGGGATCCCATTTCGACAGCGGACCGGCGCGGGTCAGTGCCGCCCAACTGCTGTCCGCGGGTGAGATGTTCTTGCTGCAGAGGGTGGCGCCGGAGCCGTCGACGACGAGCAGGTTGCTGGCAGGGATGAGGGTGTTGGCCTTGGGGGCGTTCGGGTCGTTGTAGTACTCGGTCCTGCCCATGTGCGGTGGACCCCTCCTGGTCAGACGGTGGGCACCGGCCTACCGGTGTTCAGCGGTGAACCGTTCCAGGGTAGGGAAGGCGCCGGTGTCGATCGTGTTGGACGACCCATACTGATCAAGTCCCATCGTGAAGAGGGCGCGGCGGTACTGCCACTTGATGTGCTTGTCGTGCCGTGCGGGGTCGGTGGGCCGCATGAGAGCCAGGAAGAAGAAGCACTTGACGAGCAGGAAGTCGCCCAGGTGCTCGCTCACGCGCCGCCCGATCAGGGATGCGGTGGTCTCGTCGAGTGCGGCGGTGTAGGTGGCGCGCTGCTCCGGGGTGATCGTGTAGCCCTTGCCTCCGCCCTTGAAGGCCACGATGTCGAGCGCGGGGTAGACGTCATAGCCGAGCGGGACCGGTCCGTGATGCTGCCAGTCGATGACCCCGGCCCTGAGGGCGTTGGGCAGGCCGTAGTCCAGGTGCCCGTGCACCATCGGAAGTTGAGCCAGCCGGTCGAGGGCGTGTTTGACCGCCTCGTGAACCCGCGGGATGTCGAAGTCCGGGTTCTCCTCGAAGACCTCGGGGGCGAAGGCCGCCTTCTCGAACCACGGCGTCGAGGGCAAGGGGTGCCTCGCCTGGGCCCGCAAGAGACACGATGCGACAGCGGCAGCCGTGCTGATCACCTGGTAGCTGACCTGCCCGTCCCGCCTGGCATCGGCCAAAGCCTCCTCGTGCAGCGCGGTATCACCGATGGCTCGCTCGACGACGAAGTAGCTTCCGCCTTCGGACCCGCTGTCGACGATCTCCGGGACGGGGTAGCCCAGGCCAGCGGCCACCTGCTGGAACTCGCACTCCGCCCGCAGGTCCTCGCCGCCGATTCGCTTGTAGAGCAGGCCGTCGGCTGACCTTAACACCGCGCCGCCAGTGGCGGTTCTCTCCTTCACAAACTCCCAGTCGCTCATCCATCCATCCTTCCGTAGCGCCGAGTTGGCGTGGAGCAGGCACACCGGCCGGGCGGCAACGGCGGGCACGCGACGAGCGGTCGAGGTCAGCGGGCTGGACGAAGCAGACGCCGTCAGCGCGTCGTTGATCGTGGGCCCGCGGCTGGCGCGGCGGCCGATGTCTCGATGCCTCGGTGTCATCGGCGGGCGACGCTGCGGCCCTGGCCGGGCGACGACTACGCGAACCCGCCGGACTTCGAATTCTCCTGACCACCGCGGAGGTTCAAGCCCAATATGACCCGGACTGGAGCAAACCGATGGGCAAATTGCTGGGCTTGGCCGGACGCCAATCGACACGCTCCGGCGGCCAGGTGCAGTGATCAGTAGGACCAGGTCGAGCCCGTCCCCCGGTACTCCTCGACCGGGATCGGGTGAACGTCGGGGCGCATGCGGTCGGTGTAGAGGAGTCCGTCGAGGTGGTCGATCTCGTGGGCGATGAGACGGGCGAGGCCGAACTCGTAGGCGACGGTGGTGATGGTGCCATCGAGGGTAGTGGCGGTGACGTCCATGCGGAGTGGGCGGGGGACCATGCCTCGGACGTCGAAGAAGCTGAGGCAGCCCTCGTACTGTTCGTCGGTCTCGTCGGAGACAGCGGTGATCTCCGGGTTGAGCAGGATGATCGGGTCTGCGCCGGCAGCCGGGGGAAGGACGAGGGCGGCGGAGCGAGGGATACCAATCTGTGAGGCGGCGAGGCCCATGCCCTTGGCGAAGGAGTGAACCTGGCCGATCCGCTCGACGGCAGCGAACAGCTCGTCGATCACGGCCTGGGCGCCGGCACGTTCGGCTGGAAGGTCGAAGGGCTCAGCGGGGCGGTTGAGGATGGGGGTGCCCTGTTGGACGACGCCGAGGGACTGCATCTGCTGGCTGGGCCGCACCTCGATCACCTGATCTCCTTGGTCTGCTGCGGGTTGTTGGCGCGCGGAAGCGCCATTCGTCGGTGCCCCGGGCGAAGTGCCGGCGCCCGCCGTCGTCGTGGCTGCTGATGGCGGTGCGGAGGGACACGGTCTCGGCGGTCATGGAGGTCCTGGTTCCCACAAGGCTCCTTATGCCCAGGCACCGACCAGCATCGGCTCGGGGCGGAGCGAGATCCCGGTTGCGATCTCGACCTGCGCCGAAAGTTCAGTAAGGGCCTGGGCGAAGCCCGCCGCGGTCGCCCCGCTGTGGGCGGTGAGGGTGAGGGTGCGGCGTTCCGAGCAGCGGATGCCGTCTGCGATCTTGTAGCCGGGGCGGTAGCCAGTGTGCTCCAGCAGCCAGCCTGCGCTGGCCCGGAGCTGCCCGTCGCTGTCGGTGTGGACCGGGCAGCCGGCAGCCGACCAACGGGCGACCTGGGCGGCGGTGACGGATGGGTTGAGGAATACCGATCCGGCCTGGCGGGCGTCGGGACCGTGGGGGTCGAGGAGGAGTCCACGGCGGTGGCGGTTGGCGATGACGGCGGTGGCCACCTCGGCCACGGGCGGTCGCGCGCTGACGTGGACGCCGAGTTCGTCGGCGAGCGGCTGGTACGTGATCGGCGCAGCTGGTGAGCGGGTGAGATGGAACGTTGCGGTAAGGATGGTCCAGCGGCCGGGGTCGTTCTTGAAGCGGCTGTCGCGATGGCGGAGGCGGCATGCCTGGGCGGGCAGGGTCCGCAGTCGGCCCATGTCCCAGTCCCATGCGGTGAGGTGGTCGAGGGTGTCGGAGATCTGCTGGCCGTAGGCTCCGGCGTTCTGGACGGGGGCGGCGCCGACAGTGCCGGGTATGCCGGCCAGGCACTCGATTCCGGCGAGGTGTTCGGCTGTGGCCCACTGGACGAGGTCGGCGAGCGGGTGGCCGGCCTGGACGGTCGCGGCCACCGTGTCGTCGTCCACCCGCTTCACGGTGATGCCCCGGGTTTTCATCACGGCGACGGTGCCCTTGTGGCCGGTGTCGGAGGCGATGACGTTGCTGCCGTGGCCGAGGGTAAGGGGTGCGTCCTCCTGCCGGTCGCCGATCGTACGGACCAGTTCGAACCAGTCGTCGGGGTCGGCGACCTGCAGGACGTCGCTGGCTGGGCCGCCGAGCCGCAGGGTGGTGAGGGACGCAAGCGCGGGGCTTGGCATGGGGCCTCCTAGGGTTCGTCGGTGATCGCCTTGAGCGCGAGGGTCCGCAGCGGGGCGAGGCGGGTGCGGTTGTCCTGGTGGTGGTAGACGGCGTTGGTGCAGATGGCCAGGTAGCGGCCGGTGGCCGGGGCGAGGTAGAGGCTGGTGCCGGTGAAGCCGTGGTGGTAGGCGACCCGGCCCTCGTCGGCGAGAATCCAGACCAGGCCCCGGTCGAGGCCGGGTTCGATCGCGGCCTGCGGCCGCATGCTGTAGGCGAGCCAGCGGCCCAGGGGCCCATCGGTGGCGTGCGAGGTCAGCAGGTGGGTGGCGAAGGTGGCGAGGTTGGCCGGGGTGGTGAACACCCCGGCGTGGCCGGCGACTCCGCCGAGGAGGGCGGCGTTGTCGTCGTGCGGCATCCCCCACAGTCGGGGCCCGCCGGTCAACCGCTGCTCGGTCGGGGCGACCTGGGCGGAGCGGGGTACCGGTCCGTAGGTCGTGCTGGTCATGTCGAGGTGCTGCCAGAGCTCGGTCGCGAGTTCGTCCAGGCGCTGGCAGCGGTAGTGGGCCAGGGCCAGGCCGAGGAGGATGAAACCGCGGTTGATGTAGCGGTGTCCGGCTCCGGGTTCAGCGATCAGGTCCTCGCCGCAGATCAGTTCGGCCAGCGGTTCGGTGCGGTTGCGGTACTGGTCGAGGCGGGTGTCGGCCCGCAGGCCGGAGGTGTGGGCCAGCACCTGGCGAACCGTCACCTTGCCTCCGGGCGCCTCGGCCGGGATGCCGGTCAGCAGTTCGCGGATCGGGGTGTCCAGGGTGAAGCCGTCCATGAGGGAGGTGCCGACCAGCGGCCAGGTGGCCAGGACCTTGGTCAGCGAGGCCACGTCGTACACCGTGTCCGGCCCCGGCCGGGCGTCGCCGCACTCGGGGGCGACGACGCCGGAGGCCAGGTAGCCGGGCTCGGTGTCGAAGGTGCCGTGGGCGATGATCCCGCCTGGCACGGTGCCGTCAGCGGTCATCAGGTCCAGGCACTCGCGCAGATCGGCGAGCGCGTTCGGGGTCCACGGCACGGTGTTGGTCACGGCTACTCCTGGTCGATCGTCAGGTCGGCACCGAGCGCGGCCAACTTCGGCAGCAGGCTGCCGTATCCGCGCCGCAGGTGATACATCCCTCGGATCGTAGAGGTGCCCTCGGCGGCTAGGGCGGCGATCACGAGAGCGGTCACCGCCCGGATGTCCTCCCCGGCCACGTCGGCGCCGGTGAGCGCGGACCGGCCCCGGACGGTGATCACCGAGCCGGTCGCGTTGACGGTGGCGCCGAACGCGGCCAGGGCCGGCAGGTGGGTGTCGCGCTGGGTGTAGATCCGCTCGTCGATGCGGGAGGTGCCCTCGGCCTGGGTGAGGAAGGCGGTCAGCTGCGGCTGCACGTCGGTCGGAAAGCCCGGGTGCGGGCCGGTGGCCATTTGCACCGGCCGCGGCCCGGCCGGGGTGCTGACCGCCGTTCCGCCGTCCAGCGGGTCGAGCTGGATTCCCGCGTCGGCGAACACCGACACCAGCCCGTCCGGGAACGCGGCCGGCGGGAAGCCGTTCAGGTGGACGGTGCCGCCGGTGATGGCGACGGCCAGCGCGAGGGTGGCGGCCTCCAGCCGGTCCGGCGGCACGGTGAACACCCCGCCCCGAACGCGGTCGGTGCCGGTGACGTTCAGGGCCTTCCTGCCGCGCCACTCGATGCCGACGCCAGCCTGCGAGAGCAGGGCGGCGGTGTGGGTGACCTCGGGCTCCACACTGGGGTTGAGGATCGCGGACGTGCCCGGGGTGCGGGCGGCCAGCAGCATCGCGGTGACCGTCGCACCCAGGCTCGGCCCCCACGAGCGGGTCTCGGCGTCGGTGATGAACGGCAGCCGCTTGCCGGTGAAGCGGGCCCGCACCCGGCCCCGGTTCACCTCGACCTCGGCCCCGGCGGCTTCCATCGCGGCCAGGTGCCGGTCGATGTAGCGGGCACAGAAGGCGTCCCCGCCGGGGGTGGGGAAAGTGACCTTGCCGGTGCGGGCCAGCAGGGCGCCGCCCATCACCGCGGTGGTGCGGATGCGCCGTCCGAGGTCGTCCGGGATGACGGGGAAGTAGGAGTCGGCCGGGCGGGTGGCGAACTCGTCGCCGGTCACGGTGGCGCGGGTGCCGGTGCGGTGCAGGATGTCGGCGACGACCAGGGTGTCCAGGATCTCGGGCGCACCGGCCAGGGTGAGCGGGTCGTCGGCGAGGAGCGCGGCGGCGTACAGGTGCAGGGCGATGTTCTTGCTGCCCTGGACGGTGGCGGTGCCGGCCAGGCGGCGGCCGCCGGTGATCCGCACGGCCCGCTCGCCGGTCGTCGGGGTGGTGTCGGTGGTGGGCATGGTCACCTTCCCTGGCTTCCGGCCGGGAAGAAGCCCCCGACCTGGGTCTTCGGGTAGAGCAGGGTGTGCGCGCCGATCAGGGTGGCGGGCTGGAGCACGGTGCCAGCGGGAACGATCACGCCGTCGCCGATCACCGCGCCGAACTTGGTCTGGCCGGTGGCGACGCGGCGGCCGTCGAGGTGAGCGCAGACCTCTTCGGTGGCCGGTTCGGTGACCGGCCCTGAGGTGACCCGCAGGCCGGTGGTGGACACGAACGCACCGATGTTGACGCCGAGGCCGAGTACGGAGTCCCCAATGAAACTGGTGTGCTTCATGAAGACGCCACCGGTCAGCAAGGAGCGGGTGACCTCGGCGCCGAAGCCGATCCGGCAGTCAGGCCCGATGACCGTGTTGTCGCGGACCCGGGCGCCGGCCTCGATCACCGCGCCGGGGCAGACCAGCACCGGGCCGGTGACGAACGCGCCCTCGGCGATGACGGCTCCGGCCGCCGCGATCACCTGGCCGCGGACCGTGGCGCCGGGCTCGATGACCCCGACGGGCTCGGGCAGCGTGATGTCCAGGTGCCCGGCCAGCAGGTCCGCGACGGCCTTCTTGAGGCCGAACACGGTCGGGCAGCAGCTCAACAGGTGCAGCACCACGGGGTCGGTGACCTGTTCGGTGTCGATGTAGTACTCGGGGGTGGTGCGGTAGTCGATGCGCGCCAACTCGGCGCTCATCATGGGAGTTTCTGGCACTCGGTGCATGGGCTGGTTCTCCTCTCGGGCGAGCGAGCGGAAGAAGGGGGGCTGGCGGTCGTCATGACCTACGAGATGGGCTCCGGCGCGGTCGCCGCAGCCTGGAAACGGGCTTCGACCTGGTGGTGGACCGAGAGGCCGAGCAAGGCCAGCACGGGCAGGTGCAGGGCGGCCCAGGAGGCAGTCAGGAAGGCGCCGAACCGGTCGCGGTCCGGTTCGGCGGCGTGCTGGGGGCCGACGGAGGGCAGGGAGGTGCTGTGCGTTGGCATGCGAAGGCCTTCGGCAGCAGGGGCGGGAGTGGACGTTCCCCAGTGAACTGCCAGGCCGAAGACCGGATCCGTAGCCAGGCTACGGGCCGTAATCCTGCTACGGGTCAGACGATCTGCACGCCCGCTCGGGCGGCGAAGTCCCGAACGCCGGGCAGCTTGCGGTCGTGCCGCAGCAGGCTGGCGGCGAGGTCGCGGACGGCGCCCCGGCGGATCTCCTGCGGGGCGGCCTCCTCGGCGGCGAGCAGGGCCTTGAAGCACTGCTCGGGCTTGCCCCACTGGTCGAATGCGCGGGCCACGTCGGTGAAGAAGCGGGCCTGTCGCTCGGCGGTCGGTAGCGCGGTGGGGTCGATGGTCCTGGCCAACTCGATTGCCTGGCCGGCGTCGCCGAGCTCGTAGTGGACCGACAGCTCGTGTAGGGCGACGCCCTGGATGCCATCCGTCAAGCCGGAAGCCCGGCCAGCAGCGGCGGCGCTGTCGGCGGCCTCCCGGATCAGGGCGTGGGCGTAGGAGCGGTCACCGGTCTTCGCGGCGGTGTAGGCGGCGGTGGCGTACAGGTCGCCGCGGGCGGCCAAACGGGCGGCTTCTGGAACTGAGTTGTCCGCGAGCAGGTCCTCGGCCGCGACCACCACGATGTCGGTCGCCCGAGACAGGCTGCCCTGGCGGCGCCAGGCGCTGGAGACCATGCGCTGTGCCTCGGCAACGACCAGCGGATCTCCGCCTGCCCGGGCGGCAGTCAGCGCGCGGTCAGCGGTGATGGCAACCAGGTTGCTGTCGCCGATCTTGATGCACAGCCGGACGGCGATGTTGTAGAGCTGGGCGACGTTGCGGGCGCGTTCCTCGGCTGCACCGACCAACTGGGCAGCCGCAATTCGGCCCGGCAGAGCCTCGGCGAGGGCGTCGTACCGGGCCGCCTTGAACTCCAGGCGCGACGTCACCAGCGAAGTCGCGACGGACTCCTGGGTTGGCTCACGGCGAGGGGCGGGAATTCGATCCGTCCCGTAAAGCAGGAGGTCTTCCAGGCCGGCTAACGGTGCCATCGAGTCAGCGTGCGCGGCCTGTTGACCAGTGGCTGGGGTGAACAGGGCGGCAGCCGCCAGGGTTAGGAACGGGCGGCGTCGCACATCGTCCTCCTCGGCAGCGGAAGTGCTCGTCAGCGTAGCGGAGGCGGGCTTTCGAGGGCGTGATCTCGCCCGGTCGGCGGCCGGTTGCGGCAGGGCGATCAGCTCGGTGAGGTCGACACCCAGAACCTCAGCGAAGCGCTGGAGGAGCGTCAGATCCTTGACCTGCTGCATGTCCCGCTCGACCAGGGACATCCAGTCCTCACTGCGGCCGACCTCGGTGGCCAGCCGCAACTGGGTCCACCCCAGCGTCGACCGCCGGAGCGAGATGAATGCTCCGAACGTCTTGCCGTTGTCCCCCACCGCAGGCCCCCGCGGATCGTACCCAATCAGCTACAGGCCGCTACCGTACCGACGATCGGGGGCCATGGTGTAGGGCTTTCGGATCGAACCCGGCGTCCACTGTGCTGTCCGGCGGGGCCTCGGCAGCCGCCTCCACCCTGTTACGGGCGTGCTGTGCGAGTACTTCCTGTGCGAGTACCTGGCCGGCGAGGCAACCAACAGCGACGCCGTCGAGAACGTCGACGTGATGTGGGTTCCTCGAAACTCGGTGACCCGCTTCATTGACGCCGATACGATCTTCCCACCCATCCTGGCCGTCCTGGAGGAGCAGACGTGACACAGCAGACTGCGGAGGAACGCCCGGGCATTGCCGCCGCGATCGTGGTCCACGAAGGCCGCGTTCTGATGGTCCGGCGGCGGGTCAGCGAGGGCCAGCTCTCCTGGCAGTTCCCGGCCGGTGAGATCGAGGCCGGCGAGTCGTCCGAGAAGGCGGCCGTCCGCGAGACCGCAGAGGAGACCGGACTGGGTGTGGCCCCCGTCAAGCTCCTGGGCGAGCGGGTGCACCCGAAGACTGGTCGGCTGATGTCGTACACGGCCTGCGAGATCGTCAGCGGCACAGCCGAGGTGGTCGACACGGAGGAGCTGGACCAGCTCGCGTGGGTGGCCCTCGCCGAGATCTCCGAGTACGTGCCGTACGGGCTCTTCGAGCCGGTGCAGGAGTACCTGAACGCCACCCTCGATAGCTGATCAAACTTCAACGGAAACGGCCCTGTTGGCGGTCCACCGACTGGTGGACCGCCCACATGGCCGTTGACCTAGTTCCAGGTCGTTCCGGCCAGGAGCCCGTCGTAGCCGATCGTTTCCGGTCGCTGATGGTCAGCGGCGTCGGGACTGGGTCCCGGGCTGTTGGAGGGCAGCCGCAGTGGTCGGACTGGTGGCGTGATGGCGGACGGTCGGGGTGGCAGGCGAGCGCAGGAGCGCGGCTTCGACGGTGCGGTTGGGTGCGGGGTTGTAGCTGGTGTGCTGGATGCGGGCGATGAGGACCTTGGCGGGCAGGCGGGCGCTGCCGAGTTCGCGGCGGGCGGCGGCCTCGGTGAGGAGCTGGTGGGGCGTGTGGCCGCCGGCTTCGGCGTCGGCCAGGACGGTGGCGAGGGCGGGCCAGTTGGGGTCGGCGAGGATCCGTGTCGCGTGGTCGGGGATGGCGGCGCGGACGTCGCTGGCGAGGGTGTTGCGGGTCTGCTCCTTGGGCTGGCGTTGGGCGAGGAAGGCGAGCTGGTCGGCGGCGGCCTGGTCGTACGCGGCCTGGAGGTGCTGGACAGTTCGGCGCGCGGCTTCGGCCTGCTGAGCATGGCCCTTGGCAGTGTGCCAGCGCTGGGAGAGGATCGCGGCCCAGACGAGGGCCGCGACGAGAACGGCGAGGGTGCTGCCGTCCTTGCCGCTGCCGGCGTGCACGAGGTCGCGGGCCGCCTGTCGCAGACCGGCTGCCGCCGTGTGGTCTGCACGAATCTGGGAGCGCTGGGCGCGGGCGAAGGTCTTTGCTGCTGCTCGGAGTTCGGCGCGCAGGTCCTGGGGCGCGGTCTGGGCGGTGGCCGCAATCAGTTCACCGAGGGCGGTGATGTGCGCCTGCGCACGCGCGTCACCACTGTCGCCGGTGGTGTCGTGGTCGGTGGTGAAGGTGTCGAGGGCATCGGTGGCGCGCTGCCAGGGGGTGGCGGGCTTGTTGCGGTGGGCGGTGGGGTGCTCCTCCGGCTTGCCGGCTTCAAGGAGCGCCTGGAGCTTGGGCAGGGACAGGTCGGGGGCGATCTTCCCGCCGGGGATGTAGTTGGGCTGCCCGTTGGCCTTCAGGTCTCCGGAGCGAGCGACGGAGTAGCCCCGAAGGTCGCCGGACGGGAAGCGGAGGGTCTTGACCTCGACGCCATAGGCCTGGAGGTAGGCGAGAAGTTCCTCCGCGTTGCTCGCGTGGGGGATGGCTGCGCGGATGCGGCCCTGGAGCCACTCGCGGCTGGTCTGTTCCCAGCCGAGGCGCTTGGCCTTGTGCATCTCGGCCTGGGTGGGGCGGCGTTCGGCGGTCCGGTCGCCGGTCCCGAGCTGGCGCAGGCCGTAGTCCTTCTCGATCTCGCGGCACTCGGCTCCGACGCGCTGGCCGCTGTTGTGGAGCTTGGGGCGGCGGCCGTCCTCGCGGACGGTGGTGGCGAGGACGTGGATGTGGTCGTCCGCGTGGCGCACGGCGATCCAGCGGCACGCCAGGTCGTCGTCCTTGGGGGCGATGCCGGCGGCCCGGACGATGCGCTCGGCGATCTCGCCCCACTCGGCGTCGGAGAGGTAGCGGTCCTCGGGGGCGGCGCGTACGGGGCAGTGCCAGACGTGGTCGGTGAGCTTCTTGCCGGGCTCGCTGTTGCGCAGGCGGACGGGCTCGTCGAGGTAGCGGGTGAGCTGGGTGAGGGTGGCGTTCTCGTCTCGGCCGGGGTCGGGCATGGCGAGCATGGCGAAGCCGGCGACGATGTGCGGGTCGCGGTGCTCGTCGTGACGGCCAGGGCCGTAGAGGTAGGCGAGCAGGCCGCGGGTGTTGGAGCCGGGGTTCTTGATGGGGGCGATCACGACGGTGTTCAGTCTTCCTGGCTGGCGGGCTGGCGAAGGGCCTCGGCGATCTCGGTGAGCAGGCCGTGCAGTTCGTCGAGGGTGCGGCGGATGTCGACCGGTGGCTCGTATCCGCCGTTGAGGGCCCGGGCGATCTGATTGACGTTGCTGGCGATACCGCTGATCTGGCGCAGGACGCGGGCGCGGAACTCGTGGATGAGTCGGCGTTCTTCCGCCAGGGGCAGGTCGATGAAGAACCGGCCGGCTATGAAGGCCAGGACAACGTCGGCGGCAAACCCGGACAAGCCGCGGTAGCCGTTTGCGGTGGCAGCAGCACGCAGCCGAGGCTCTTCCTCGGGTTCGAACCGCAGAGGGCCGACGCGCTCTTCGCGCTTGGTGCCGGTGTAGCGGCGGTTCTTCGGCGCGGCATCATCGGCGGTGCTGTGGTCGGAGGACTCGTTGTCGGTCTCGGTCGGGCGGACGTCGGCGAGGATCTGCTGCTGGACGGCAAGGAGCTTGTCCGGGTCGGGGCCGCCCTCGGCCCCGACCTCCTGGCCCGGCGCGCCCTCGCGCTGGGCCGTCTCCGCCACCCCTGGGGCGGAGATCCCGCGAGTCCGGCCACGAGTCGGACACGCGGTACTACTGGCTCCGCCAGGGGCACGGTTGCCGAACGCCCACTGCCAAAGACCCTTCACGGTATGGGACTTCTTCCTCTCCTTCGCGCTCTCGCTGGCGGCGCCGCGCGGGTACTGGGTGTCGGTCACGGGCTGATCTCCTGTTGCGGGGTCGTCGAGGTGCTGTGGTGCGAGCGGGATGCGAACGCGGCGCACGGACCGGATCGGGCGGCGACCGGTTCGGCGGAAGGGTGATCCGGTGCTTTGGCGGATCTCGCTGACCACGAGGTGGACATCCGCCAGACCACTTGGCGGTGAAGGGGCCGCCCGCCAAGCGCCGTGCGGGTCGTTGGCGGGCGGCCACCTATGGAGCGGTGACGCGTCAGGCGGGCACCGGGTGCTCACGCGCCTGCTCAGGCTCGCGGTCGGCGTGGTCGGGCTGAGGGTCGGCCTGCTCATCCCGCAGGAGCGTCATCAGCTCCGTCCGCCGCTTGCTGCTGATCGGAATCCCGGCGTCGCTGACGGCCTTCTCGACCACTGCGACGCTGACACCGTGCTCGGCGACGACCGGCCGCATCATCTCCACGAGCTGGTCCATGGTCTTCGCCGGTGGGCGTCCGGTGCGCTTGCGAGGCGCGGCCGGTTCTTCATCGGAGGCCGGGACGTCGTCCCTGCACTCAGCCACCGGCGCGGGGCTGGACAGGCCGTCCTGCTCCACGTTTGGTACGGGCTGGGGTGCCGGGGAGGGCTCGGGGTTTTCGTGGAGCGGGAGTTCGTCCTTGGCGGGTTCGGGTTCGGCGGGGGCCTTGGTCGTGGTGGTGTTGTGGGCGAGGAGGCTGCCGCCGAAGAAGGCGAGGGCGGGCCATCCGGCGACCAGGATCCGCAGCCAGGCGGAGACGTGGTCGAGGTCGAGGAGGCCAGCGGTGGCGACGTTCGCGCCGAGGGAGGCGGTCAGGGCGATGGCGAACCAGGTCCAGGCGGTGCCAGCCGGGTGTCCGGTGGCGCGCAGGGTCCGCATGCGGTGCCAGGCGGCGACGAGCAGTAGGTCGACCGAGACGGGGTAGGCCCAGGCTTTCCAGCCGTGTTGTCCGGCGGCTTCGGCGATGTCGTGGAGGTGGGCGAAGGACAGGGCGCCCGCGATGGCGGCCTGCACGAGGACGGCGTCCAGGCGGGGGCGTATGGGGTTGGTGGCGGTCATGCGGAAGGTGGTCCTCGCGGATCGGGTGGTGGTTTGCGGGATTGCCGTCTTTGCCGTCTTGCCGTCTTGGCGCTGTCGGACGGGCTCTGGGCTGGGGCGGGCGCGGCTGGCCGGCAGCACCGTGGGCGCGGCGCTGTTCAGGTTCGGGACACGGCGCGTATCCGTCTTGGGTCCCGTATCCGTCCCAGCGGAAGGGCCTTTGACCTGCGGTTTTACGGCAGGGACGGCTGGGACGGCACAAGACGGTTGTGGTTCCCGTCCCGGGGCGGCCCGCCGCTCGCGCCGTGGTTCGGGCGGCGGCGGGCCGCTGGCGGCGTGGGACGGCTGCCGTCCCACGCGCCGTCTTGCAGGCGGGGTGTTGCCGTCCCGGGGTGGGCGCGTTTCCGTCTTGGGCGGCCGTTCCGTCCCGGCGGCAGGTGCCGTGACCTGCGCTGTTACGGCAGGGACGGCAGGGACGGCAGTTCGGGGAGGCTGGTCAGCCTCTGCTGCCCGTGCCCGGACTCTCGGCCGTGGCCGCGGTGACGGGGTGGACGGTGGGGCAGTAACGGCGCCAGGCGTCGAGGAACTTGTGGCGCGTGTAGCCCTTGCGCTGGGTTCCGTCGCCGACGCGCACGTTGCCGGAGGTGATGCCGAACTCGCGGAGCATCGCGCCGAGTGCGCGCGGGGTCAGCCCACCCCGAGACGACTCGGCCCACGGGGCCTCGGCGTTGTCGTTGAGCTCGCGCAGCAGCTGGTCGGTGGTCAGGCTGTCCGCCTCGCGGTTGGCGTGGAAGATCCGGCGGATGTCGGCGAGGATCCGTGCGCCGCCGGCGTTGTCCTCCTCCGCCTTCGCCTCGGCGTCGACCATGCGCTTGCACGCCTGGCGCGCATGGCCGGGCCAGGGGCCTCCGGCGAGATCGGCGACGATCACCAGGGGCTCCCAGGTGTCGGCCGCGCGGTCCTCGACCGGCATGGCGGGCTCCAGGCACAGGGCCTGGTCGGCGAGCGGTGCCGCCCAACGGGCGATCTTGTCGCGGATCGCGTGCAGGGCGGGGCGGTCGCGCTTGGTGCGATACGGGGAGACGCGCTCGCCCTCGGCGCGGCGGCGCATGCGGATCACGATCGAGCGGTCCATGATCGTGTCGGGGAGGTCGCCGATGCCGGCGATGGCCGCCATGGCGAAGGTGGGGAACCTGCCCGGGGCGTGCTCCTTGCCGACCACGCGCAGGACGTAGCGGTCGCGCTGGTGCCCGGCGTTGAGCAGGCCGCGCATCTCCTCGTTCTTCTCGGCCATCTTCGGGCTGCCGAAGATCGTGTCCGCCTCGTCCACCAGCAGGGTGGGCGGCTCCTCGCTGATCGAGCGGAAGATCGCGGCCGGAGACGAGTTCACCGTCGCCACGGGGTTGTGCACCGTCTCGGTGAGCACGTCGAGCAGGCGGGACTTGCCGCAGCGCTTTGCCGGGCCGACCACGGCCAGGCGTGGGGCGTGCTGCCACGAGCCCTGCAGGTGGGTCGCGGCGACCCACAGCGTGGCGGCGTCCAGGGCCTGCTGGGAGGGAAGGATCACGAACTTCGCGATCTGGGCCCTCAGCTGCGCGAGCAGGTCGGCACCCTCGGTCGCCTCCGCATCAGGTATCAGGTCGGTCCTGTCCGGGGCGGTGGGCTCGGCGGGCGCCGCCTCGGCACCGTGTCCACAGGTTGTGGACACAGGCTCCGGCTGTTGACCCGGCAGGAAGGATCCGGGCTCGCCGGGCTTGGCGCCCGGCGGCCAACTCACCGTGGAAGCTGCCGGATCGGGCCGGTGGGACGTAGACTCCATGCTGAAGCTCCAGACTGGGGCGCGGGACCTGATCCGTCGCGCGCCGCCGATGAAGGTCGTGGGTAAGGACTTCGCCTGGCCCTCGGTGTTCGCAGCACCGGGGGCCTTCGTGCGCCCTGGGGTGATTGGGCCGGGGATCCCGGCCCCCTCAACTGGCAGGGATTGCTTGCGCCTTGGCGGTGGTGGGGCGGGCCGCGGGGGCCCCCCCGGGCCCCCCCCCCCACCGCAAAACGCCCGCGAAGAACAACAAAAAAAGGCAAAGA
>NZ_JBHWDU010000118.1:0-18531 GCF_042734825.1 Kitasatospora sp. NPDC059648
GACAACTCGCCGACCACCTCACCTCCCCCGACTACTGGACCCAACACATCCGCCACACCGTCCGCTTCACCACCGCCATCCACACCCTCGCCGACCACGGCGTCACCACCTTCGTCGAACTCGGCCCCGACCCCGTCCTCACCACCCTCACCCAAACCACCCTCCACGACACCCTCGCCATCAACACCCTCCGCCAGGGCCACCCCGAAACCCGCACCACCACAGCAGCCCTCGCCACCCTCCACACCCACGGCCACCCCGTCACCTGGCCCCACCTCGACGGAACCGCCACCAACCCCGCCGACCTGCCCACCTACCCCTTCCAACGCGAGCGCTACTGGCTCCACCCCACCCCCAGCACGGCCTCCCGCTCCGCCGGTCCCGCCTCGGGCGGCCACCCGCTGCTCGACATCGCCATCGAACTCCCGGACGGCGGTCACCTGTTCACCAGTGCCCTCGCCCTTCAGCGCCACACGTGGCTGGACGGGCACGCCGTCCTGGGCGTTCCGGTGCTGCCGGGCGCCGCGTTCGCCGACATCGCGCTGAAGCTCGGTGATCGGCTCGGCCTCGGCCGGCTGGACGACCTCGCCCTGGAGCACCCGTTGGTGCTTCCCGAGCGGGGCGAGGTCGAGTTCCAGGTGCTCGTCGGCCCGGCGGACGAGTCGGGGGCCCGCCCCATCGGCTTCCGCTCCCGCCCGAACCCGACCGACCACGAGGCAGCCCAGGAGTGGGTCGGCAACGCCTCCGGCCGGCTCGCCGTGAGCGCGCCGTCCGCCGCTGCGCCCCGGCCGCAGGTCTGGCCGCCTGCGGGCGCCGAGCCGGTGCCGGTCGAGCCCCTGTACGCGCAGGTCGCCGCGGCCGGCGTCGACTACGGCCCGCTCTTCCACGGTCTGCGGGCCGTCTGGCGGCACGGGACGGACCTCTACGCCGAGGTCGCCCTCCCCGAGGACACCGCGACGGACGGGTTCGCCCTCCACCCGGCGCTGCTCGACGCCGCCCTGCACCCGCTGCTGGTCTGGTCCGGCGCCGACGACGGCCTCCGGCTGCCCTTCGCCTGGCAGGGCGTCAGCCTCCGGAGTGCCGCGGGGACCGCACTGCGGGTGCGGATGTCCCGCCTCGGTGCGGACGGCCTCGCCCTCACCCTCACCGAGCCGGTGACCGGCGCGCTGGTGGCCTCCGTGGAGTCCCTGACCGTACGCCCGGTCGACCCGGCGGCGTTCCACCGCGCCGGCGCCGCCGTCCCGCTGTACGGACTCGACTGGGTCACCGTGGCCCGGTCGGCCTCGGAGCCGGTCCGCCTCGCCGCGATCGGCACCCTTCCGCAGGTGCCCTCAGGTCTGTCCCTCGACGTCCACCCGGACCTTGAGACCCTCGCCGGGAAGACGGCCGACGCTCCGCCGACCGACGTGCTCCTCGTCCTGCCCACCGAGGCCGACACCGACCACGGGCCCGACCCGGTGGCGGCCGCCCACCGCACCGCGAAGGCCGTTCTCACCGCCGTTCAGGACTTCGTCGCCGACGACCGGCTCGCCGGCAGCCGACTGGTGGTGGTGACGCGCGGCGCCGTGGCGGCACGCCCGGGCGACGACGTCCCGGCACCGGCGGGTTCGCCCGCCTGGGGCCTGGTCCGTGCGGCGCTCTCGGAACACCCCGGCCGGTTCGTGCTGGTCGACCACGACGGCAGCGACGCCTCCTGGCTGGCCCTGCCGACCGCACTCGCCGTCGAGGAGGAGCAGTTCGCCCTGCGTGCCGGGCAGCTCCTGGCTCCACGCCTGGCCGCCTTCGGCGCGTCCGGGGCCACGGCCGAGCCGAGCCCGCTGGATCCGGACGGAACCGTCCTGATCACCGGCGGCACCGGCACCCTCGGCACCCTCCTCGCCAAACACCTCGCCACCACCCACGGTGTGCGACACCTGGTGCTCACCAGCCGACGCGGCCCCGACGCCCCGGGAGCAACCCAACTCACCGCCGAACTCCGGGAACGGGGCGCCACCGTCACCATCGCCGCCTGCGACACCACCGACCGCCAAGCCGTGGACACCCTGCTCGCCGGCATCCCCACCCAACACCCCCTCACCGCCGTCATCCACACCGCCGGCATCCTCGACGACGCCACCCTCGCCACCCTCACCCCCGAACGCCTCACCACCGTCCTCCGACCCAAGATCGACGCCGCCTGGCACCTCCACCAGGCCACCGAACACCTCGACCTCCGCGCCTTCGTCCTCTACTCCTCCATCGCCGCCACCATCGGCAGCCCCGGACAGGCCAACTACGCCGCCGCCAACGCCTACCTCGACGCCCTCGCCACCCACCGCCACACCCACGGCCTCCCCGCCCACTCCCTCGCCTGGGGCCTCTGGGCCCAACCGGGCGGCATGGCGGGCACCCTGGACACCCAGGACCAGGCCCGACTGCGCCGCTCGGGCATCGCGCCGATGTCCGCCGGGTACGCGCTCGCCCTGTTCGACCGGGCGCTCCGCACGGATCGGCCGGTGCTCGTGCCCGCCAGGGTCGACACGGCGGCACTGCGCAGCGCCGAGACGGTGCCGCCGCTCTTCCGCTCGCTGGTCCGCCCGGCGGCCCACGCGGTCACCGGGTCCGCCCGGACGGCCGACGAGCCCGTGCTGCGCGAGCGGTTGGCGGTGCTCGGCGCCGCCGAACGGCTCGACGCCCTGCTGGACCTCGCGCGTACCAGGATCGCCGAGATCCTCGGCCACGACAGCCCGCGCGCGATCGGCCCGGACCGCGGCCTGATGGACCTCGGCTTCGACTCCCTGATGGCCGTCGAGCTGCGCAACAGCCTGGGCCGCCTCACCGGCCTCCGGCTGCCGAGCACCTTCGTCTTCGACTACCCCACGCCCGTCGCCATGGCCCACGAGCTGGACTCCCGCCTCGGCCTCGGTGACGGCGGCGGCGCGGACGACGGTGCCGAGACCGCCGACGAGGCGACGATCCGCCAGGCCCTGGCCGCCATCCCGCTGGACGTCCTACGGGCGTCCGGGCTGATCGAACCGTTGCTGCGCCTCGGCCGGACGGCGGAGCCTGCGCCGGCCCCGGAGGACCGCAGCGCCTCGATCCAGGAGGCCGACACCGACGAACTGATCCGGATGGCGTTCGCCGGCCTCGGCTGACCGCGCTCCACCGCCGTGCAGCCCTGGCCCCCAGGCCGGGGCCGCACGGCGTCCCCGGAACGCTGATGACGTCCGTCACTCCCCGGCGGTGTCCATCGGGATCCGGGCCGGTTCGGCCGGCCGGGAGAACATCGGCCGGTGTCCGGTGGCCGGTTCGACCAAGCGCGACCGTCTGTCGGTGCGCCCCGACCCTGGTTCCTCCTCCACCTCACCGGCTCGGCGGGTAGACGCGCTCGCCAGCGGGCATGGCACGGTCGTAGCGCACCGCCATCAGCCGTGAGAAGGTAACAAGCATGAGTGCAATAAAGTTCATCCTCAATGTCATCTGGTTGATTTTCTGTGGCATTTGGATGGCTCTTGCCTACGTACTTGCCGGAATTATCTGCTGTCTACTCGTCATCACCATTCCATTTGGCGTTGCCTCATTTAGGATCGCCGGCTTCATACTGTGGCCGTTCGGGCGGACCACCGTCGAGCGCCGCGACGCCGGGGCGGCGTCCTGCGTCGGGAACGTGATCTGGTTCGTCTTCGCCGGGTGGTGGCTGGCACTCGGGCACCTGCTCACCAGCATCCCGCTGTTCCTGTCGATCATCGGCATCCCCTTCGGCTGGGCCAACCTCAAGATGATCCCGGTCTCGCTGATGCCGCTGGGCCGCGAGGTGGTGTCCACCGACCAGGCCTGGGGCGCACGGTACTGAGCCACCACCAACGCGAATGGCCGACGAGGAACTTAGCCCTCGTCGGCCATCCGCGTTCGTGCTGGTCAAGCTCACGGAGGTATCTTGACTGATACTTTCTGCATTGGCCAGATGCGCCAAGCGAGCAGGACAGCAGACGGCGATCCTAAATCCGACCCGGATGGTCCGCCAAGTTGTCGAGCAGCTGGCGTGCAACCGCAGCCGCAGTAGCGTCGGAGTCCCGTGTAAGCGATTCGACGACTCCCCTCGACGCCTCCACTGCCACCCTCGAATTCTCCTCCCAGGAGATCTTTTCATCATGGGATGAACGATACTGCGGCCCGGCAGCAGCCGCAGCACCAGCCCATTGTCGAGTGGAATTTACAGCAGCAACCAACTCCAGGATCTCAACCCGGCAATTCACTTCGGGAATTTCCGCCAATTCCATGAGGAATGGAATTACGCTAGCCGTGGCCTCCGTGAGAACAAATCCCAACGCACACACCCGATCCGCCAGTTCCTCGAGGGCATCACGAGCATCGCCCGCGCTGGCCCATGCCAACTTTGAAAGCAGCGCCGGAAGCTCAACTGCCGAGCCGGTAGCGTCAGAGAGCTCACCCCATCGAACAGCAGGGAGTCGCTTGAGTGGCCTTCCCATCACATCACCCTTGGAATAGGTCGGTTATCTGGAGCCTCGACATTACGGCCTGACATTGCGGGCAAGCGGGGAGCAATTCCCCGTACCGGGCGTGATCAAATGGCTTGCGGAGCATCGCTAGGCTACTGCTTCCGCGTACCAGGTCGCCAGCCTCCATCGCCTGAGCGATGCAGCCTATTTCGGCACACCCTCCGTGATGGCCAGTTTGACCAATTACTCGACGCAACGGCAAGGGGAGAATCCTCAAGGCCTCACCTGTCCTGCGGGTGCCGATACGAAGCCGCGGTCGGCGGCTGGCTCGCCGATCGCGAGCACGGACCGGCACCATCCGGCCGGGCCCCGGGCCAGCGCCCCCTTTGCACGCTGGCCATTGACGGCAAGACCGTCCGCGGCGCCCGCCGCGGACACGGCACCCAAGTCCACCCCCTCGCCGCCATGACCGGAGGCGGCCAG
Organism: Kitasatospora sp. NPDC059648; assembly: GCF_042734825.1. Taxonomy (NCBI): domain Bacteria; kingdom Bacillati; phylum Actinomycetota; class Actinomycetes; order Kitasatosporales; family Streptomycetaceae; genus Kitasatospora; species Kitasatospora sp. NPDC059648. Next base: position 4,923 of record NZ_JBHWDU010000118.1, read on the forward strand.
GTCATCGCCCAGCGCGAGGTCCACTCGAAGACCAACGAGATAACCGTTTCAAACCCAGCTCGCGCCGCTCGACCTCGCCGACACCGTGGTCACCTTCGACGCGCTGCACTCGCAGACCGAGCACGCCCGCTTCCTCGTAGAGGACAGCAGGCCCACTACATCGCTGTGATCAAGGGCAACCACCACCCCACCCTGCAGCAGGCGCTGAAGCGGCTGCCGTGGCGGGGGGTTCCACCGCAGAACAGGACCCGTGCCACCGCGCACGGCCGCGACGAGATCCGCCGGATCAAGACCTGCTCCGTCGCGCGCGACCTCAACTTCCCCCATACCGCCCAGGCCGTCCAGGTCGTACGTCGCCGCCGCACCGTCACCACCGGCAACGTCACCCTCGAACGCGTCTACGGCGTCACCAGCCTGCACCCCCACCAGGCCGAACCAGCCGAGCTCGCCTCATGGGTGCGCGGCCACTGGGGCATCGAGGACAAAATCCACCACGTGCGCGACACCACCTACGCCGAGGACGCCTCCCGCGTGCGCACCGGCACCGCACCCCGGACCATGGCCATCCTGCGCAACCTCGCCATCGGCGCACTCCGGCACGCCGGCCACGACAGCATCGCCGCCGGGCTCCGTCACCATGCCCGCGCCCCCTGCCGCCCGCTCTCCACCCTCGGCATCATGTGATCAAACCGGACAGATTGCCTGAACGACGCCGCCCTGGCTTCTGGGCCTGTCTCGATGGCTTCGTCGCCGACCTCAACCATCGCCCACGCAAAACGCTCGGCTGGGAAGCCCCAGCCGAACGCCTGCATAAACGCTCAGAGCTTGATCAAACCAGGTCGGGGATCAGCAGTCCGTCCGAACCACCAGGTAGCTCGCGGCCAGCACTTCGAGCGGCGCAGTGTGGGCCGCCACCGCCGTGGCGAGCCGGGCCGCGAGTGCGGATCGGGCGCGCTAGTGCGGGACATCGGGGTTGGGACTCGCCAACAGCGCTCTGCCGACCAACTCGATGCGATGGTGGCTGGCCTCGGGCAGGGCGAGGACCTCGGCGACGGTCCATGGGCCGCTGTGCCCTTCGAACGCTGTCACGCGCCGCTCAGTTGTACGGGTTGCTCGGCGCCACCGGCTCCGCCGTAGCGGCACAATTAGCCAGACAGCTGGCGGCGGCAAAGTACTACAGTGGCCCCGTCGGAACATTGCTCCAACGGGGCCACTCGTTGACGTAGATTTTATGAATCTTCCGGAATCCAAGAAATAAGCTCAGGACCTATCCCTGACTCATTCATGAAGTCCCGGAGCGAGTCCTCAGTCGATTGTTCCGACATGGACATCAGCGCATAGCCAGGAACCGAGCTTCCACAGATCCGCACTAGTGCGACAATAACCCCGGACTGAAGTCTCATGACACATATTTCAGCCTCCTGATCCTCGCCGCCCGGAGAGTGAATAATCCCTCCCAGGGATTCAATTTGACTTCTTTCAAGATTAATCTGTGCACATATCACTGGTGGTCGAGACGGAGCCCAAAAGCTCAATGGCAATGGAATCAAGACTCACCTCACGGTACGCGATATTACGATAGGAATCTTGGCCAAGTCTCCCCCATTTGCCGATATCACTCCCTTTAGGCTGGCGGGCCACCAAGCCTGCCCCGGAAGTGACTTTCTTGAATCGAGAGGCTTGACTGTCGTATAGAATTCAAAGCTTCCGGGGTCCGCATTGGCCGGCAATGGCTTGGCGTGCGCCTGCACTACCCCCTCCTCTGGCCAGAAGATACGGGATGGATTGCCCCAAAGCTCCCCCGAGGCTTCAACCAGGTCAAGAGTTTCCGTGGTCTGCGTGCTGCTTCCATTAGAGAGGCGAGTGAACGGCCCGTAAAGCACCGTCTCAAGTTGCTCATCTCGACTAACCGCACCTGCACTCTGATCCGCCCCGGGGCATTGATCGCCCGAGGTGTTGTGCACGAGGACCGGCGTGGTCCCCGCGAGCACATAGTACGTGTGGAGGTCGGCGACGGTGAGGTCGTATGCGGTCTGAGGGTTGGTGTCGTAGTTCCGCACGGTCAGGACGGTGAGGGTTCGGCCGTCTGCGGTGCGGAGTTCATCTCCGGTGTGGAGTTCCGAGGCGTTGGTCCAGCGCTGGGTGGTTTGGTCCCAGAAGGGGTGGTGCTGGGTGCTGGTGAGGTTCTCCGCCTTCCTGGAGTCGCTGGTGGAGGCGGTGGCCTGCAGGGTCAGGTCGGTGAAGTGCTCGTCGTCCGGTGTGCGGATCGTGTGGGTGACGGGTTTGGGCTCGGTCTTCCCGGTTGTCGGGTCAGTCGCCTGGACCTGGTCGCCAGCCTGAAGGGTCTCGATGGCTTGAGAGGTGCCGTCCGCCAGGAGGACGCGAGTGCCTGGAGGAAAGCTGTGTGCGGCGCCTGCCAGAAGACTGGTGATATCGCACGCCGCGTTGGATGCGGCGCTCGCTTCTTGTTCGACCTTTTCTGCTTCTTTGGTGGCCTTTGCGGCCTTTTCGGCGAGCTGTGTGCCCTTCGCGGCTATGCGCTCGCCGGGGATGACGCCGGCGAGGTTCTGGGCGGCACTCAGGTAGTTGCCGTCGTAGGCGTCCATGACGCCGGACCCGACGGCGCCGACGACGCTCACCCCGGGGATGTATTGGACCGTGTCAAAGAGCTCGTGGACGCTGTCCTTGACTGTGCCACCGCGATAGATGATGAAGATGTGGTTGGAAACGTAGTTGGGATGGTCCTTGTTGCCGCTGTACCAGTTCCAGTAGCCCTCGGTCCAGGATCCGTCGCGTTCGAGTTTGAACGTCTCGGTGGTGACGTTGCCCTTGTCGTCGGCGCAGGTGCCGAAGCCGCCGCAGACGCCGTCGGGGCGTAGCCCGCTGGGGTCGCTGAGGTTGACGGGGTTGTTGTTGCTGTAGGCGTAGCCGTTCCATTGCTGGGGGTCGGCTTGGTCGAGGATGGGGTCGGGGCTGATGAAGCGTCCGCGGGCTGGGTCATATTGGCGGGCGCCGAGGTTGGTGAGGCCGGTGGTGTCGTCCTTGCTGCCGCCGACGTAGCCCTTGGTGCCGGCCCACTGGCCAGGCGTGGGCTGGGTGCCGCGGGGGTTGCCGAAGGGGTCGATGGGGCGGCGGGTGACGGTTTGGTTGGGGTCGGTGTTGATCTGGACGCCGTTGGTGCCGTGCGGGTCGGCGGCCTGGATCAGGACGGTGCCGCCGCCGATGGGCGCGGTGACGCGGGTGAAGGTCAGGCCGCCGGGGGCGGCGATGGAGCGGACGTTGCTCAGCGATCCGTTAGGAACCGAGGTGTCGAGGGTGAGCTCGTCGGTGGGCAGGTTGAGCGTGGTCTTGCCGGGGTTGCGGCGGATGAGCTGGTTGCCGTCCGCGTCGTAGAGGTAGGTGGTGGTGGCGCCGGTCTGGCCAGTCTTGGTGAGGGAGTCGAGTCTGTCTTCGCCGTTCCAGGTCAGGGTGGTGGTGCCGCCGGTGTCGGTAATGGCGGTGGTGCGGCCCTTGGCGTCGTACTGGTAGGTGACGGCCTTGGTGCCGGCCGGGCCGGTGGTGGTGGAGGTGAGCAGGGCGTGGGGTCCGCCGGTGCCTCCGCCGCTGTTGGAGGCGGCGGTGGGGGTGTTGGTGGTCTTGGCGGCTCCGAAGGTCTGGGTGGTGGTGGTGTCGTTGAGGCTGTTTCCGGTGATGTCGTGCTGGACGAGGCCGGTGCGGTTGCCGGTCGCGTCGTAGGTGTAGGTGTTCCAGTAGGGTGCGGGGCCGCCGACGGTGCGGCCGCCGGGGTTGACGGTTGCCGGGGCGTCCTTGTTGGTGCAGCCGCCGATGCCGGGCACGTTGGCTGAGCTGCCGGTTCCGTGGACGGTGCCGGAGGAGTCGGTCCAGTCGGCGACCGTGGTCACGCCGCCGGTGTCGGTCCAGGCGCCTGTCAGCCGGTTGAGGTGGTCATAGGTGAAGCACTGGGTGTCGGTTGCCGAGGCGTTCTGGATGTTGGTGACAGAGGTTATGCGGCCGGACGGGGTGTAGGTGTACGAGGTCTGGTCGACTGCAGTGGCTCCGACCTGACGGTCGATGAAGGAGTTGATGACTCGTCCTGTGGCCCAGTCGTACTGCTGAGTCGAGACGACCTGCGTGCCGTAGTCACCGGCCGTCGTGCGGATGGGGCGGGCGAGCGCGTCGTAGTCGACCTGCATGACCACGGTCTGGTCAAGGCTGGCAGCAGAGAACAGGAGTCCCGTGTTGCTGTTGGCGTAGGTGACCGACTCGGCTGGAAGCCCGCCAGCGGCGGGGATGTTGGTCTTCGTCAGAGCGCCGAGGACCGAGCTGTAGGAGTTGGTTGTGGTGTAGGTGCCGGCGAGGGCGCCTTCCTTGGAGGGAATCGTGACGGAGGTGCCGAGGGGGCGGTACGCGGTGTCGTAGCCGGTGACGGCCTTGGTGTAGGCCGCGCCGTTCGCGCCGCCGACGTATCGGGTGGAGGATGTGGGTTGGCCCTTGACGAGGGTGTCGTAGGTCCAGGACGCCAGTTGGTTCGCGAGTGCGACGCTTCCGTTGTACGTGCCGGTCTTTCGGCCGAGCAGGTCGTACGTGTAGGCGAGGGTGCTGCCCTTGGCGTCGGTCGTGTGGTCGATGCGCGAGTTGACGTCGTAGAAGGTCTGAGCCGTACCAGTGTCCGGGTCGGACACGGAGACCTGCCGACCGCGCAGGTCGTAGGTGTAGTTCCAGGTGTTGCCGCTGCTGTCGGTGCGGCCGGCGGTCTGACCGGCGGGCGTGTACGCGTACGTGGTGACGTCCGCGTCGGCGCTGTTGCCTGTAGCGGTCGGCGTGCGGTACTGCCAGCGGGCCGTTGTCCGGCCTCGGGCGTCGGTCACGGTCGAGGTGGGCGTTGCGCCATTGGGTGGGGTCACATCGGTGCGGTCGGCACCGGGGTAGGCGGTAGTGGTGGCCCACTGGAGGTTGCCGTTCGAGCGGAACTCCGACCGCACGACACGGCCGTTGCCGTCATAGGTGTTCCAGGTCTGGCCCGGAACCTGCCCGTCGGCTACAGGCATGAAGATCGAGTTTGTCGGGAACGAGCTCTTCTCGTAGTAGGGGGCGGAGGTCTTGATGACCCAGCCGTGTGTGTCGTAGACGGTGTCGGTGATCAGTCGCCCGTTGGGTCGGGCGTCGCTGGTGCGCTGGCTCTGCCGGGGGCGGCCCAGGCCGTCGTAGAGGTCGATGTTCGCCGAGTAGGTGCTGGCACCGTCGTTGAGGGATTCGGTCTTGACAGTGGACGGTCCAGCGGTGCCCCTGAGGGAGTAGGTGAACTTCTTGCTCGCCAGGTCCGTGGTCGGGCGTCCCGGTGCCCACACGGCGGTGAGGCGGCCGAGGGCGTCGTACTGGGAGGTGGTGACACGGCCGTTGACGTCGGTGCTGGTCAGCACGGACCCGCGGGCCGGGTCCTGCGTGGTCGTCGTGGTCCAGCCGGCTCCCATGGGCCCAGTGGTCTGCACCTGGGTCGGGAGCGCACCGGAGGCAGGCGTGAAAGCGATCTTGGTCACTGCGGGCGTGACCGACGGGCCGCTGATCTGATTTCCGGCGGCGTCATACGTGGAGCCGTCGGTGGTCGACGTCGTCAGGCTTCGCCCGTAGGCGTCGAAGGTCGCGCTGCCGATCTGCACGTAGGCGGGATTGCCGGACTGGTCGAAGTGATCAAGTGTCTGGGAGCCGGTCGGCTCGCCGGTCGCGCCCGCCTTGCCGAAGGGCTTGCCGTCGTAGATCGTCCGGCCTGCGGAGAGCGTGCTGGTGGATGTGGCTGTGCCAGAGCATGCCCCCTGGAAGGAGGTCTCCTGCGAGACGAGCGTGAGCAGCTGCGGGTTGTCGCTGGCCGCGTAGCCGGTCGTGGTGCAGATCTCGGGGGTGGCGGCGGTGCCGTCGCCCTTGTCGTCGACCTTGATGACGCGGTTGCCGTTGGCCGGTTCGGTGGTCGTTACTCCCGTGGTCGTCCGCCATGTTCCGTCGGCGAGCTTGGCCTTGGTGATCGCGGTGGTTTCGGAGTCCGCGTACCAGGCGAAGATCTGCGGCGCACCGGCGCTCTGGGCGTGGGTCGCGGACTTCTGCTGCCCGTTGTAGGTACTGCCGGATGTCGTCGTGACCGTGCCGCCGGCCTTGTCGAAGGTCTCGGTGGCGACGACGCGGCCGTTCAGCTGGTTGCTGTCAGTGACGGTGCCGCCGAGGGGGCTTGAGACCTGGACGCTGCGCTTGGTCGTGCCGTCGGCGAGGTAGTCGCCGTCCATGCCGCGCAGGTAGGTGACCTTCTGCTGGGTCTTGGGGGCTTCGCCGGGGTCGGCGTTGCCGGTGGTGGTGGTCACCGACTGGTAGCCGCGGAAGTCGTCCCAGCTGCGGGTCTTGGGGTCGGTGGACTCGGCGTCGTTGCGGTGCCAGGCAGCCCCGCCGTTGTAGGTGTACTCGGTGGTCTTGGAGATGGCAGGGGTGCTGACGAGGTCCTGCTCGGTGACGGTCTTGACGAGGGGCTTGTCGAACCAGTCGTTGACCGGGTCCTTGGAGGACTGGCCTGGCAGGTACCACTTGACGGGCATGCAGGCCATCGTGTTGCCGTCCTCGGAGGCCGGCATGTGGTTGTTGACCCGGGAGCACTCGGGGTCGGCGTAGATGACGTTGATCCGGCCGCCCATCTCGGTCGTGATGCTCTGGATGCGCGGACGCATGAACATCGGCGACGCCGGGACGAGACCGTCGATGCGGTTGGCGCGCATCTTGTACTGGAACTGCACCGGGGGCAGATCCTTGATCTCCGCCTGCCCGTTGCTCGGGACGTGCTGGACGGAGTCGAGCTGCAGGAGGCGCTTGGTGCCGTCGCCCGGGTCGGCGAGTTCCTGGTTGAGGTTCCAGGTGTCGACGGTGCGGTAGGCGTTGTTGACCAGGACCTGAGTGCTGATCGTGGTCAGGCGCTTGGTGGTGAAGAACGTCGGCGCGGAGACGGTGCAGGAGCTGTCGGTGCAGATCTGGTCGACCGGTGTGTCCGGCCACGCGTTCGGGGTGCTGGCTCGCTTGGCCTCGGAGCAGTCGTTGGAGGCGTCCGGTATGCAGCGTTCGGCGACGGTGAAGAGGACCTTGGCCGCCGGGTTCGCGCCGCCCTTGGCCGCCTTCTGGTCATCCAGGCGCTGGCCGTAGCCGATCTCCCTGAGGTAGCCGGAGCGCTGGTAGTCGGTGAGGGTGCCGTTGCCGTTGCTCTGGGCGTTGCCGCGCTTGTACTTGTTTCCTTCGGCGGCGTACTTGTAGGTGGTCAGGTTGCCGTGCGGGTCGACGACGTAGTCGAGCTGCCAGCGCCAGGCCATCTGGCACCACGAGCTGTTTCCGCTGCCGGCGTTGTAGCAGGGGTCGCCGCTGTTGGGCGAGTACACCGGTGCGGTCAGGACGGAGTTGGCGGCAGGGTCGCTGCCGTCGCCGCCCGGCAGGTGGTTGAGGCCGAAGTAGTACTGGATGCCATCGGGCGTGGTGATCCGCCAGTACTCCATGCCCTGGTAGTCGATGTCACCCGCGGCCTTCGGGGCGCCAGTGAGCTGCTCGACCTTGGTGCCGTCGTCGCTCGAGAGGTGCCAGGTCCCGGTCGCGTCATCGCGCACGATCGTGCCGGAGTGGCCTGCGAGGGAGAGAGTGGCGTTCTGTCCGCCCCAGCACTGGTCTGCGGAGCCGGTGATGCCGGCCTTGTCGCAGCCGCGGTAGGAGCGCTCGATGAATCCGGGCTCGTAGCCCCAGCCGTCACCGATCCATGAGGGCTGCGCGTTCGTGGCGGACGTCTTGCCGTCCACGTCCGCGGAGTTGTAGCTCAGCGCCACAGCGGGTGCCGCGTTGCCGAGGGCGGGCGGCACCTGGATCGGATAACTGTACGTGAAGTTGCCCGCGTTGGAACCCGAGGTCCAGGCCGACGAGGGCGACATGGGAGACGCGGTGTAGGTACCCAGTGCGCCGGAGGGTGAAGGCGCCGCGGAGAGCACGAGAGATCCCGCGCTGCTGCTGGTACTGGCGGTGGCCACGGTTTGGGCGGGCGCTGCTGTTGTGGTGAAGGAGGCCTTTACGGCACCCGTCTGCCCCTGCCGGGGGGTTGCCGCGGGCGGCAGGGTGACATCCGCTGTGATCTCACCGTGCCCGTCGGCTTTCGCCGTCACGGGGGTCTGGGTACGGCACTCCGGCAGGTCCGGTGTGGTCAGTGCACAAGGCGGCAGAGCGACAAGGGAGGCCCGGTCGGACCATCCGGCCGCCTGCAGTGCCTTCAAGTCCAGGGTGACGCTAGCCGCGCGTCCACCGCTGCTGGCGGGTGCCTCAGCATCGGTCAGGGCGATGAGCGGGCCGTTGACTCCGGCGGCCTTGCCCTTGTCCTGCCCGGTCACCTGCACCGTGACCGTGTGCGCGCTTTCTGTCTTGCCGGCGCCGGGTGCGACGCGGACGGCGAGTGCTCCGGCCTTGGTGCCGGTTGCGCCGCCGGAGGCCGGTGATGCTCCGCCGGTCGCCTTGCGCGCGGCCTCGGCTTCGGCGCTGTCGGCCCCGACCGTCACCGTCGCTGTGCCCGTCGTCAATGGTGCCGTCGGTTCGGGCGTCCAGGCAGGAGCCTTGGCCGCCGGGGGAGGCGCCGGCTGGGCGTCGCGCCCCTCGACCGAGACGGTCCCGTCACCCAGCGGCGTGTTCGGCGGAGTCCAGACCTTCCCCTTCTGAGCGGGAAAGGTCACCGCCATTGCCGACGGCACGCTCATCCCGGTCATTGTCAAGGCGACCATCGCCGCCACCACAGGTGACCGCCATCGGCCTCCTGCTGGTCTCCCAGCCCGTTTGCGGGCAGGCCAAGCCATCGTCACGTCTCCTCGTGGGTTATCGATAGGAGGTCAAATAGGCATGGCTATGCCATGGTTGATGTGACGATAAGTGAAGGCTCCGACACATCGCCAGAGTGTTCGATCGCCTCATGTGAGATGTTTATTAAGTCTTGACGTTGGCATCTCGCGCGTATACGGACATGTCCACGCAAGGCGGTAACGGGTTTGACTGACCGACAGGTCAGGCCACATCGTTCCCATCCGAACGCAGATGCACGACGGTGTCTGCCTACCGGGAGGGATTCACAGAAGAGGCATGTCCACCACGCCACGGACAATTGCGCACACTCCGCCGCCACCATCGATACGCAAGCGCGCCACCCGCATGACCGCGCTCGCAGCGGGCTGCCTGGTAAGCCTTGGCCTGCTCGCCGCGCCTTCAGCAGTGGCGGCCGATTCCCCGGCCGCACCCACCCACGGGCCAGCTGGCGGAGTTGCGCCACTGGTTCCGTCCACGCCCACCCCGGCCCACACGCCGATGCAGCAGGCCATGCTGGACGCGATCGCCAAGGCGAAGTCCACCGGCAAGCCGGTCGTCATCGACGCTCTGACCGACGTGGCGTCCAAGACCGTCGCCAACCCGAACGGCACGCTGACCACCACGGCCAATGCACAGCCCGTCCGCGTGAAGCGGGACAGCGGCTGGGCCGATCTCGATCCCACGCTCCGCCCGAACCCCGACGGCACCATCAGCCCCGCTGTCGCGAGCACGGCGCTGACGCTGTCCGGCGGCGGAAGCGGCCCCATGGCCACCCTCGCGACCACCGACGGCAAGCAGTTGTCCGTCGGCGCCCCGTTCTCACTGCCCAAGCCGGCCCTGAACGGCGACACGGCCACGTACGCGAACGTACTGCCCGACGTCGACCTCCAGGTCACCGCCCTGCCAGTCGGTGGCTGGCGAGACGTGATCGTCGTACGGACGGCGAAAGCGGCGGCCAACCCGGGGCTCAAGACCCTGCGCTTCCCGATCACCTCCCAAGGGCTGACGGTCTCCTCTGACGCCAACGGCAGTATCAACGTCAAGGACGACAAGGGCAGCCTGCGCTTCCGATCGCCGGCGCCGCTCCAGTGGGACTCCTCCAACTCCTCAGCGGCTCCCGCCGGCGCCACGGCCGGGGTCACGTTGGCGTCCTTCTCCGCGGCGGCACCGTCCTCCGACGCGCCTCCGTCGCCGGCTGCGGCTGGGACCCCGTCGACGGCTGAGGCTCCCGGTGACGGCGCGAACGTCGCCAGGATCGGCAGCAACATCACGGCAGGGGCGATCGAGCTGACGCCCGATCCCCAGGCCCTTGGTTCTGGGACCGGCCCGTGGTATCTCGACCCGTCCCTGGTCGCCGCCACCAGCTCGGTCCAGGGCTCGGTGGAGGCCCAGGAGAACTACAAGTCGGCGGAGAACTTCAACAAGAAGAGCAACTTGGCTACCGGCTACTGCGGCTATCACAGCAGCGACCCGAACCTGGACTGCGGCGGTGAGGGCCGCCAGCGCGCCTACTTCCAGTTCGGCATCAACCCGGCGCTCTACACCAAGCCCAGTGGCGCCGAAAGCCCGCCGACCATCTTCAACTCCACCCTCAACGCCCAGGTCACCGGCGCGTCCAGCCCGGGGACGAACACGCCGCTGGTGGTGTACTCGGCTCCCAAGCCCATCTACGAGCACACCAGCTGGAACGACCAGCCCTGCGGCACCAACCGCAGCATCGTCATGGAGAATTGTCCGTCGGTCAACGGGCAATGGATCACCGGCACCGGCCCGCTGGCCATCGACGTGACCGACATCATGAAGCAGGCGGTTGCTGGCCAGTGGCCGTGGTGGACCGCCGCCATCGCCCCGCAGGGCAATGAGTTCGATAAGTCGTTCCGGCACCAGATCGCCAACAACCCGTACATCACCACCACCTACGACATCACGCCGACCGTCTGGTGGGCTCGCACCACGCCCACCCCGGGGTTCGCGGGCAACAACAGCACGGCCGCGTGCACCAGCGGCGGCGCCAACCCGTGGGACAACCCCGGCTGGGTCGGTAACAACCAGGAGATCTACCTCACCGCCAACAGCTGGTCACCGGCCGGACAGCCGCTCTACACCGGCTACCACATGTGGGACGACAACGATCCCAACTTCAGTGCGGTGCCAGGAGCGTGGGGCGGAAGCTACAACGACCCCGGCCCGACCGTGAGCGTGGGATCGCTGTCGGACGGCCACCAGTACGGCTGGACCGCCCGCGCCACCGACAACACCCTGACCTCGCCCATGACCGGGTGGTGCTACTTCCGCGTCGACAAGACCAACCCACGCGTCAGCATCAGCTCCACCGACTTCCCGCCCTCGGGAACCCCCAACCCCAGCCCGGCCAAGTACATGAACGACCAGGGCACCTTCACCATCAACGCCGACGACCCGTCCCCGGGTTCGGGCCTCCAGGCCTCCGGCGTCGCCTGCGTCCGGGTGAGCACCGACCCGACTCCGGTCGTCGGCTGGAAGTGCGGCCAGGACGGCACACAGGCACCGGGCACGCCATACACCTACCAGCCGCGCCGGTGGGGCACCAACACCCTCTACGCCTGGGCCATGGACAACGCCGGCAACTACAGCCAGCCGGCCATCTACAACTTCTACGTTCCCTGGAAGCCCGGCACCCAGCCACTGTTCGGCGACGTCACCAACGACCAGCAGCCGGACATCCTCCTCTCCGACAAGAACGGCGACCTGCGGATCATCGGCGGAAACACCGACCCGACGAACTCCCTGGCTGCTCCGGCCTCAGCCGCGCCCGGCAACCGCGAATACGGCACGACCTGGGCGGATTTCCAGATCAGCCACCACGGCGCCCTCACGGTCGGCCAGCCGGTCGACCAGCTCATCGTCCACTACAACAAGGACACTGTGCCCGCTCTGAAGCGCACACTGTTCGTGGTGACCAACGACGGCACCGGGCACTTCGACACATTCCCCCCTCTGACGCCTGACCGGCCCGCTTGCACGACCTACGGCACCGACGCACCCTGCGGCACCGACTACAACACCCAGGACTGGAGCAACGTCTCCCAGGCGATCGCCTTCGGCACCCCCAAGGGCGAAGCCGTCGGACCCAAAGCAGGCGACCCGACGAAGACCGTCTTCACCACCCAGACGTCCGTCATGACCCTGGAGAACAACAAGCTCTACGTCTTCAACCCCGCCGGCAACGCCTTCGGCAGCGCAACACTCATCCCCACCGCCTCAGGCAGCTGGACCGACCTCGAACTCATCAACCCGGGTGCGGCCAACGGGCCCACGACCAATCCCGTCGCCAAAGCTGCCAAGAATCAGGCGACGCTCTGGGCACGCAACCGGGTCAACGGAAACATCTACGCCTACGCCCTCGGCTGGAACGCCGACGGCACCGTCGACTACTCCGCCCTCACCAAGCCGGACGCCGGCACACCGATCCTGACCGGCGCCAACTGGACCAGCGCGGCCCAGCCGCTGGTCGGCGCCGCCGACCTCAACAACGACGGCTCCCCCGACCTCTGGGCCATAAACACCGGCAACGCCATCACCGTCTTCCCAGGCAAGAGCAGCACCGGCACCAAGAACAAGGTCGACGGCTTCGACAACTGGCAGTTCCTCGGCTACTCCGACGCCAGTGTCTCCCTCCACCCCAACCTGGTCACCTGGCAGTGCATGGACGCCTGGGGAGGTTCTCGGGACGGCGCTCCGCTGGCCATCGGCAGCTGCTGGAACACCGTGAACCAGCGGTTCAACCTCAGCACGGATGGCACCATCCGGGCCGGTTCTTACTGCGTCTCCACGGTCGGCAACGCCAACACCAACGGAACCCAGCTCGCCCTCGCCAACTGCGACGGCAGGCCCACCCAGAAGTGGTCCGTTCAACCGGACGGCCGCATCATCAACCAGACCACCATCACCGGAGGCGACCCCAACACCGGCCGCTGCATCGAGCTGAACAACTCGCACACCGAACAGGGCACCCGGCTCGACATCTGGGACTGCCCCGGCCTCTTCGACAACAGCCGATGGACCCTCCAGCCCGAACGGACTCCGTGACCTGTCGGCCGTTCCACGACGTGAACTGACATGACCTTCGCAGGGCGAGGCTCCGGAATATCCCGGAGCCCCGCCCTGCACACATTCAACCCGGGGTGGTCCAACTGCCTCAATGCCGCCCCCGGCACGACCTGGGCCACACTCCGGAAGAGGCCGAGGAATACCGGGTGACCGACGAGGAATGGTCCTCGTCGGCCACCCCGTGTTGGTGCTGGTCAGGCCTACGGCAGCGTCAACCAAAAGCGCAAGGGTGAAGCTGCGTCATGCGGAGCGCCGGGACACCATCCCGTTTGGCATTGCGTCGTTCCGGATTGCCGGCTTCATACTGTGGCCGTTCGGGCGGACCACCGTGGAGCGGCCGGACGCCGGGGCCGCCTCCTGCGTCGGGAACGTGATCTGGCTCGTGTTCGCCGGGTGGTGGCTGGCGCTCGCGCACCTGATCACCAGCATCCCGCTGTTCCTGTCGATCACCGGGATCCCCTTCGGCTGGGCCAACCTCAAGATGATCCCGGTCTCGCTGATGCCCCTGGGCCGCGAGGTCGTCTCCACCGACCAGGACTTCGGCGGGCGGTACTGAGCGCCTGGTGACGTCGACGGCGGCCCGCCCCCACCGGGGGGGGCCCCCGCGGTGCCCGCGGCGGGCCCGCCGGTCACATGCCGCGGGTCCCGACCGCCCCCCCCCCCCAAACCACCA
>NZ_JBHWDU010000119.1:0-18248 GCF_042734825.1 Kitasatospora sp. NPDC059648
CCCCTCTTCCTTCCCCCGCGTACCGGCCACCCCATCACGACAAGCCCAGCCAGCCGCCGAGCCAGGGCCCCGTCCTCGCGCTCCTGGTCGTGCTCGTCCTCATCGGGTGGGGCCTCTACAGCCTGCTGCCCACCTGACCCCGTCCTGTCTCCTCCCCACCAACCTGGCCCCTGCCGCCGGAGGGAGCGCCAGCGGACGTCACGGATCCCGGGGGCGCTGCCCCCAGACCCCCGGCCACCTCCGGGGAGGGTGGGGCCCGGTGATCTTGTACAGGGTGCGTCGGGGCGGGCGTGGTCCGTATGGTCGGTCTCCCCGGCGGACGGCACCCGAAGGGCGATATCACGGCCTCTGGGGGCCCTCACCGGCCGCCAGCGGATCGTGCACCCCCAGCGAGATGGTCGGGCCCCCGGCGGCCGTGATCCGGCAGAGCTGCCGCCCACCGGGGAGACCGACCACGGCCCCCACCCGTGATGTCACGGACGATGGCCGGCCACCCGGCGAACGGCACCGCCCCCTCCCCCGACCGCCCGGACGACACGAGGGCGGGCAATCTTGCGAGATTACTCGCCGACCGGCACGGCCCGGCAGCACGGGACCGGCACGGCCGACACACCGACCGGCACGGCCCGAGCCCGCTCCCCCGCTTGGGGGCGGTGGCCGACTCCGGCTCGTCCACCTGCGCCAACACGCCGCGTGGCCCCGGCGACGACGCCACCGGGGCCACGCGGAGAAGGTCAGCCGTTCCAGCGGCCGGGCGGGCTGCAGTCCGTCGGCAGGTGCCCAGCGCAGTAGTAGGCGGTGGTCACCTGCGCCGTCTTGCCGGTGGCCTGGTCGGTGATCCGCCACGTCGGCACCTCACCGCACAGCGGCAGCCCCTCCGCCTCCTGGGCGGCCGCGGTGAAGCACCGGATCTCCGGCTCGCCCTTGGCGGCCTGGTGGCCCTTCACCTTCTCCTCTGCTACCCGGACGTGCCCGCGCGGCTTGCCCGCCGGGGTCCACGTCCAGCGCCGGGCGCCGCCGACCTTCTCGGCCTGCTCGCCCTCGATGCGCTTGGCGACCGCCAGCAGCGACTGCGGCTCAGCGAGGGCCATCTCCACGATCCGGGCCACGACCGCGTCCCGGGACAGCGGCATCGAAAGGCCGGCGGACAGCCGCGTCGTCCACTCGTCCAGCGAGGACGTCAGGTGCTCCGGCACCGCCAAGCGCAGCGGGCCCGCCTTCTTCCGGCCCTTCTCCTGGCCGCCGTCTCCGCCCGTGGTGTCCCGAATTTGGGACACCACCGCCTGGTGAGCGAGGCGGCGCACCGCTTCGGCGCGCTCCGGGCCCTGTTCGGGGAGGCCTTCGGCCGCGGTGAGCTCCGCCACGGCCGCGTCCAGCATCCCGGCGGTGAGCTTGCGGCCCTCGCCTACCTCCTTCACCGCAGCCTGGGCGCCGGCGAACAGCGCGACGGCCGTCTCCTCCCCATGCTGCTGGTCGCCCTTGGCGACGGGGAGCAGGCTGGTGACGTGACTGCCGGTCACGCCCTTGCCGCCCGTCTTCGGGGCGAGCAGCGCGGCGAGGCGGTAGCCCTCCATCAGTCGGTACGCCTGGGAGGTCGTCATCCCCCACCGGTCCGCCAGGTACGCGGCGAAGGTGGGGTGGGTGTCCCGGTGGTAGGCGCCCTTGGCGACGACCGCCAGCGCCTGCCCGGCCGCCCAGCCGGCGGCCTGGAACGTCTCGATCGCGGACTCGGCAGCGGCGAGGTTCGCCCGCTCCATGGCGGACAGCTCCCCGGTGCCCTCGACCACCTCGGCAAGGTCGGGCAGGTCCTGGACGAGGGAGACGTGCGAGCGGTCCGGCCGACCCAGGCCGTGGGTGTTGCGGTGGACTGCGGCGGTCACGCGGCGGCTCCGATCTTCATGTTCCTCAGCTCCGTGAGGATGCGGTCGTAGTGGGTCATCCGGGCCCGGATCGGCTTGCCCCATGCCTTGTGGTACTTGCGGTGCGGGGGGATCTCGGTGGCCAGCACGTCGAAGCCGAACTTCATCAGGTCGTCGCGCACCTCCTGGTTCCACTTCGGGTCCTGCGGGTCGGCCCGGTTGAGGGACACCACCGCCGGCAGCGGGCGGCCGAGGTCGCGGCGGGCGTCCTCCAGGAACTTGTACGTGTCGATCGTGCGAGGCAGCTCGAAGCTGCTGGTGCTGCTCGGCACGACCACGGCGTCCGCCAACTCCAGCACCGAAAGGACGATGTCCGCGTGGTCCTCGGCCTGCGGGCAGTCGACCACGATGTCGTGTCCGGCCGGCACCAGCTCGGGGATCAGGATGTGGGCCTGCGGCCGTGCGACGTGGTGCACGGGGAAGGGGAAGGGCGCCATCTCATGCCAGTCCGCGGTTCCCCGAGAGCGGTCGGCGTCGATCAGCGCGACCGGCGGATCGCCGGGCCGTTCGTGGATCGCGCTGGCCAACCAGCCGGCGGTCGTCGTCTTGCCCGACCCGGGTTTGTAGTTCACGAGGGCAATCAGCATGGGCGACACGCTAGACCCGGCGGGGCGAACCTCCGCCGGGCAACGCCGGACGCTGGTACCGTGCGGGTGCAATCAGCATGAACGGCCCCCGGTTCGCCGGGGGCCGTTCGCGTTCCCGCCCCGCGTCCGGCGTGCAATCTAGCAAGATTAGACGCCAACGGCCGAGGCTCCGCCCACCCCACCTTCATCACGCCCCCCGGGGCCGTGCCGGTGGTCCGACACACCCCCGTGCCGCCGTGCCGGACCGCCTCGACACGGCCACCCACCTGACCATCCGACACCAGCCGACCACCACACCAACCCCCACCAGGAAGCGACCGAAGCGACCGACCGAAGCCACACCCAGAGGACCCCCAAGGTTCCGAAGATGATCTCAATGGGTACTGACCGAGGTACTGAAAAGCACTCCAGGTATCTTCGATACATGATCAAGGTCCGCCGGGGCGGACACGGGCGGGTGAGGGGGTGGGCCGGGCATGGGGTGGGTGACGCCGATCCGGGCCCCCGAGCAGGTCGCATACCGGCTCTCCCGCGACTGCGGATGCGACGTCAGCCAGGACGCCCAGGTCGAGTACCGGCTCGCCTCTGAGACCGACCTGCGGTGGATCGGCAGCGGTCTCGGCGAGGTCGGCCTGACCGCTGGCGGACCGGTCGACCCGGACGCCGCACGCGCCCTGATGGACGGCCGCGACCCGCGCACCGGGGCGCAGCTCGTCCAGCGCAAGCGCGTCCTTGACCCCCGCGGCAAGCTCCCCGCGCACGTCCTGGTCGACGGCGTCGCCGCCCTCGCCGAGGCCGACGGCGTCACCTCGGCCGCGTACCTCGGCGGCGGCCCGCTCGCCGAGCGCCTGGCCCGTGCCGGGCGTGGCGTGCGCCGGGAAGGGGAGCGACACCTGCTCCCGCTCGCCGACGCCGAGCGCCTCGCCGCCGCAGCCGGCCTCGATGTCGAGGAGCTGTACGGCGCCGACGTCGTCGCCCAGGCCCGGCCGTTCGCCGGTCGGCACGTGGACGTCGGCCTGCGCGGCGTCGACCTGGTCCTGGACATCCCGAAGAGCATCTCGACCGCGTGGGCACTGGCCCCTGACGACGTGGCGGTCGGGATCGAGGAGGAGTGGCACGCCGCCGTCTCCGAGGCCGTCACCGAGGCACTGGAGCCGTGGACGGCGTACGGGATGGCCGGGCACCACGGTGACGGACAGCGGGCCGAGCGGGTCGCCACGTCCGGCCTGCTCGGGTGGACGACGCTGCACCGGAGCGCGCGGCCGGTCGACGGCGCGGTCGGTGACCCACACCTCCACACCCACGTGAACATCGCGCACATGGCGCTGTGCGCCGACGGGAAGTGGCGCACCATCGCGGCCGGCGCCGAGGACCTGCTGCGGCACGGGCACCTGGTGAACGAGATCGCCGAAGCCCGCCTCCGGGCCCGGCTGACCACCCGGTTCGGCGCCCGCTGGGAGCGCTCCGCCGCCACCGGCGCGTGGGAGCTGGTCGGCGTCGGCGAGGACCTGCGGGCAGCGTTCTCCCGCCGTCACGCCCAGGTGGTCGCCGCGGTTGGCCCCGAGGCGACCCGCGACCAGCAGAAGGCTGCCGCGCGGCGCACCGCCGAGGCGAAGGTCGACGGCGACCAGGCCGCCGAGCGCACGAGCTGGCGCGCCCGGGCGGTGGCCACGATGGCCGGCGACCTCTCCGGCCTGGACGACGACGAGCGCCAGGCCGTGCTGGAAGCGGCGGGTGCGGCGGTCGACGCGATGGTGCGCGGAGCGCTGCCCGGACCGGACGGCGGCGCCCCCTCGGCCGGGGGCCCGGGCGGCCCGGTGCTGCCGACGCCCGAGCGGATCGCCTCCCAAATTTGGGACGACCCGGAGCACGGCCTGGTGGCGTCGAAGAAGGTAGTCGGGCATGTCCAGGTGATGGCCGCCGTGGTGCAGGCGCTGCCGTACCTCGACTCGGTCGAGCAGCTCACCGACCTGGTCGACCAGGTCCTCGCCGTCGACGGGCACGCCGTGCGGCTGCGGGACTCCGACCGGCACCACCAGGTGCACTGTCAGCGCTACACCCACACCTCCGTCATCGAGGCGGAGTCGACCATCATCGAGTCGGCGGCGAGCGGCCTGGGCCAGGGTCTGGCGCAGCTCACCCCGGAGGCCGCCGGGCTGACGATCGCCACCATCGAGGCCTCGAAGTCGACCGCGGACCGGCGGTTCGAGTTCTCGCCGGAGCAGCGGGCGGTGATCGTGCGGCTGCTGACCGCCGGTCACGCGGCGGAGGCCGTCGTCGGCGTCGCCGGGGCGGGCAAGACGACCTTGATGGAGGCCGCGCGCGCGGGCTGGGAAGCTGCCGGGCTGACCGTGGTCGGCGCCTCGACGGCCGCGGTGGCGGCGGCCAACCTGTCGGCGGAGGCCGGGATCGACTCGCGGACGATCGCAGCGTGGACCCGCGAGATCTCCGGCGGGCAAGGCCTCGCCGGGGTCGGTGTGCTGGTCATCGATGAGGCCGCGATGGTGGACGACCGGGCCCTCGCCGCGCTGCTGCGGCACTCCGCCGAGACCGGCACCAAAGTGGTCTCGGTCGGCGACCCGGCGCAGCTGCGGGCGGTCGGCGTGGGCGGTGGGTTCGCCAGGGTGCACCAGCTGGTCGACGGGCTGACCCTCGCCGAGAACCGCCGCCAGGTGGACCCGGTGGAGCGAGCCGCGCTGCAGACGTGGCGCGACGGCGGCCGCACCAGCGCCCTGGCGATGCTGGCCGGGCACGGCCGGGTGCACGCCGTCGACACCGTCGAGCAGGCCCACGCCTCGATGCTGGCCGCCTGGGACGCGGCGCGCGCGCGATGGGCCGGTGACCCTCACGGCCAGGTCGCCGAGCTGCTGCTGCTGGCCGCCCGCCGGGCCGACGTTGCCCAGCTCAACACCGGGGCCCGCGCGCTGCGGGTCGCCGCCGGCGAACTGACCGGCGGCCAGGTCTTCCGCGCCCCGCACGGCGGGCACGCCGAGTTCGCCCCGGGGGACCTGGTCCACGTCCGCCGCAACGACTACCGCTCCCGCCGAGACCCAGACGCGCCGGACGTGCTGAACGGCTTCCGGGGCGTCGCCCTCGACGTCGACGCGCGGCGCGGCGTGCTGGTCGAGTGGCGCCGCCCCGACGGCGCCGGCGGCGACCGCACCGACCGGGCGTGGATGAGCCCAGGCGACATCGCCGAGGGCCGCCTCACCCACGGCTACGCGATGACGATCGGTTCCGCCCAGGGCCTGACCAGCAGCATGACGATCGCCTCCGGCCGGGGCGCCGATGCCCACAGCCTCTACCCGGCGCTCTCCCGTGCCCGCCAGGAGACCCACCTGGTCCTGCCTCTGGCCGAGCTGGAGGACGACGTCACCCGGATCACGCTGGGCGAGCCGCGGTCCGAGGCCGAGCGCGTGGACCGGGCCGTGGCCGCCTACGGCCGCCAGCTGGAACGCGACCGCGAGGACGTCATGGTCCTGGACGAGCTGACGACCGCCGAGCGGGGCGTGCCGGTGGCCGTGCCGGTCCCTGACCAGCACCGGCACGCCTCCGGCGATGTCCCGGCACAACGTCAGGATCCGTCGGTGGTGGAACAGCCGGCTGACTTCTGCACCGGTCGCGTGCTGCCGCCGGAACCGGTCGAGCCCCCTGCCGAGGCGCCCCGCGACCAGCCCAGCGCCGAGGAAATCCGCCAGGCGTTGGCCGAGGTGGACGCCCGCCTCGAAGAGATCCGGCAGGCGCAGCAGATCCCCGGGTGGCGCGAGCGCCCGTACGGCGGCGTCCGCACCGGGGCGCTGCTGTCGTCTGCCGACCAGGCCGACCAGGAGGCGGAGCGGGCGCGGGCCACAGCCCGTCAGCTCGATGCCTGGGCCGACCGGCTGGGCGCGGTGCTGGGAACCGACGAGGCTCCCGGGCGCCAGCGCGTCGCCAAGACCGCCGGGCACCTGGACGCGGCCGAGCAGCTGCTCGGCCGGGCCGCCGACGCCGTCCGGGCCGCCGATGCCATGGACACCCAGATCACGGAGCTGTACGCGGCGAACCGAGAAGAACTGCGGGTCGAGCAGCGGATCCGCGAGCGCGCGGCCCTGCGGCGGTCGGCCGTGTTCCTGCAACGTGGCGGGATGCTGGAGGCCGCGGCCGCCCTGCGTGCGCGGGCGGACGAGCGCATCGCCCAGATCGAGGAACTGCGGGGGCAGGCCCGTGACCTGCGCAACCAGGCCGAGGACTTGCGGCGCCAAGCCCGGGCCGAGGTCGACTCGGCCGACGGCGGCGTCTACGGCACGGTCGAGCGGCGCGTCGCCCAGCAGCGGGCCTCCCTGCCTCAGATGGCCGAGCGCCTGGACCAACGCGATCTGCGGGAGTACCAGCGGCTGGTGACCGACGCGGGCGCCCAGCGCCGTACCGCCGAGCAGCTGAACGAGCGGGCAGCCGGCCTGCGCGGCGAGGCCTCTGTCCGCGAGAGTCTGCCCGCAGGGCGCCGGGTCACGGAGGAGACCGAGCGGGCCACCGCCGCCGTCCAGGCCCACCAGCGCCGAATCGCCGCCCAGGCCCGGGCCGAGGAACAGCGCCAGCGCAATGAGCGGGCGTACCGGTACGAGCCGCCCACCCAGGGCCGATCCGGTCCCAGCATCGGCCGCTGACCAGCACCGACACGGCCGTGCCGGTGACCGGCACGGCCCGGCACACAGGCCGTGCCGGGGGGCTGCCAAAGGCAGGCAATCTTGCAAGATTGATCGCGCATCTTGCCGCCCGGACTCCAGAGAGCCGGAACGGGCAGGGCGTCAGGCGCGGGCGGCCTTCAGTTGGTTGAGGAGGTCGCGGACCTGGTCGGCCTGGGCCGCGAGCCGGTCGGCGTCGAAGCTGTACCGGGTGGCCATGGTGCTCCAGTGCGTGGCGTCCTTCTCCGCCTTTTTGGCGGCTTCGGTCTCGTCGGAGGCCTCAGCGAGTTTCTGCTCCTCCTTTGCCGAAGCGGCGCGCTGGGCTGCGTATTCGGCGTCCCGACGGGCCTTGGCAGCGGCGCCACGCAGCCGGGTGCGCTCGCGCCGGGCCCGCTCGGGAGCTGCGGTCAGGACGTGGTCGAGCGCGGCGCGCAGGATGTCGCCGGTGGTCACCACCTGGGCCCGAAGCTCGGCTCGCCGGACCAGCTCATCAGCGGTCGGGGTGTTCATGGCAGCAAGGCCGGCGGCCATCCCGGCGAGTTGGGTCACCCCGCCGAACTCGCGGACCGATTCGCGCATGATGACCTCGGGTCCGTCGCCCCACTGGTCAGCCCATTCCTGGAGTTGCTTCTCGATCTCGGCGTTGTGCCAGTAGCAGGCGCGTTGGAGTGTCTCGCCGATTTCGCGCGGCAACCGCAGTCCGAGCCGACCGAGGAAGCGCGTCTCGCCCTCGTCGTGCTGACTCTCGTAGCGGCCCGGGTCGGTGCCCCATCGACGGCCAGCGGCCAGCGCTCCTCGGGGAACTGGCGGCCAGTCGTGGTCCCAACCCCGGGCCGCGAGTTCGGCCCGGACCCCAGGCACCAGCAGCCAGTCCCTACTCCCCGCGAGACGGCCGGCCTCCCGCTCCTCCGTCAGCTTCTCTCGGGTCGCCCGGCGAGCCGCCGCCAACTTCCCAGCCCGCAGCCCGAGGTGTTCCTCGCGCTCCTGCGCGAGCCAGGCCCGCTCTTCCGCGGCTGCCATGTCGGCCACCAGGTCGAGCAGCTGGAGCCGCTCCTCCCGCACCGCCACCGTGTACTGCACCGTCGATCCCATGCGGGCAATCATGCTAGATAACGCGTCCATCTGCGCGGTTCTCCAGGGCGTCAGTCAGCAGTCGGCGAGCGGGTGGCGGCCGGTCGGCATGGGGCGTGCCGGGTCGACCGGCACGGTCGGCACGGGGTGTGCCGGTGCGGCGGGGGCGGGGTCCTGGTGGCCCGGACCACACCCGCCGAGGGCGGAAATTCGGTTGCCGAGACGGCTCCGCTCCCCTTTTCCCAGCTCAGTGGGGTTGCCCACCGAGCAAGATTGTGTGGAGTCGGTTCAGCACCTAGAATTCGTTTTGGCCGAGGCGAGGACCGCCTCGGCTCTGTCGTATCGGGGGACGTTGCCCCGAAGTCAACCTAAGGAGAGTGGTACAGGCATGCGCAAAAACCCGAAGATGATCAAGAAGCACGTCCGGGGATTAGCGGGTAGGGGGAAGCGCGGTAGGGCTTCTGAGCTGCAGAAACAGCAGACCGGTTCCTATACGGTGTCATCCGTGGTGGGTGGTTCCTGCGTGGTTATAGCCGCGCTAATCACCGCGTTCGGACCGTCGGTTATGCACGATAACTCTCCGGCGAAGTCGGAAACTGTTAAGTCGGTCGTTTCACAGCCGAAGTCGTGTGAGAAGTAGGCCGAATCAAGAATTCCCGTGCTTAATTCGTAATTCTGATTCTGCCGGGTTATGTGGATTGTTCCCCCAGCCACGCGCCCGTGTAGCGGTTCAGGCGAACCGCTGGGCAGGCGCATGGCTGGTGAACAGTCGGCATATCTGCTGGTCAGAGTCCAGAGGCCGACCAGCCGTGGTCAGTGCGACTGCGGCCGGTCGGCCTCAGTCTGTGCCGGGGGACGGGTCGCGAGCGGGCGCCGTCCGCCGGGTCCGGCGGAGGGGGCCGGGGCCAGCGGCACCGGGGTCGTGAGCGCGGCGAGCTCGGCGGCGGTCCGGCCGGGGCGGTGCGGCTCGACGGCGGCGACGTCCTGGTGCTCGCGGTCGACGCCGGGGCCGAGCGGGCGGCGGGCGGTGGTCATTGGGTCTCTCCTCTTGTCACCCTTGCAGGTGGGTCGGTTGATGGGGTTCGGGTTGACCGGGGGTCAAGCCGAGACGGCCTCTCGCTCGCGGAACCGCGCGAGGCCGGCGTCCAGGTCCGGGCGGCGCTTGGTCTGGGCGGCACGGCGGGCGGCGAGGAACTGAGCCCCGGCCGCGTCGAGGCGGTGCTGCTCGGCCTCGGCGAGCGCCTGGTGGTCGATCAGCTCCTCCTGAACGTCGGCGGCCTGCTCGGCGGCGGCGCGGGCGGCGATCGTCGCCCGGCGCTTCTCGACGGCGGCGGCCCAGCGCTCGGGGTTGCCCTCCCGCTCCTGCCGCAGGCGCTCGTGGTACGCCTGCCGTTCGGCCTTCTGCCGCCGACGGCGCTCGACCTGCTCCTTCGTCATGCCAGCGTCCCGGCCGAGCGGCTGGTCGGGCTTCCAGAAGTCCTCGCCGGGCTTGAGGCCCCACTCGATGAGCTGGGCGAGGACGCCGGGCATCTTCCCGGTGAACCCGGCCATGGTCAGGTCGGCGCGGCCACCGCGCCGCAGGCCGATGCCGGAGCGGTACGCGCCGCCCCGGATCGCCAGGTCAGGCAGGTCGCGGTGCTTCTCGTCGTCCTCGGCGGCGGGCAGCTCCTCGTCGTCCCGCTCGTCCAGCTCGACCCCGGCGAGCGCCGCCAGTTCAGCCTTGAAGCCCTCGGTCCAGGTGAGGCACTGCCGGCCGCGGGTGGCCTGCTCGTACTCCCGCCACAAGCCGAGCGCGACTTCGTCGCCGGCGATGGCGAGTTCGGCCAGCTTGAAGGGCGTGCGGCCCTTCGCTCCACGGGCCAGCTTGTCGTCTGACCTGGTCATTTCGGCTGCGAGCGGGCGGGCGGTGACCTCCTTGGTGATGACGTCCTGGTCCTGCACTTTGGCCAGGTACTTGATCAGGCCTAGCGGCATCGAGCCGTCCGCCTGGAGGATCGCGGGGTCCACCCGGACGCCGTGCTCGCGGTCCGGGGTGGGCAGGCCGACCGCCTTGCAGCGGGCCGCCCACCGCTTGTACAGCTCCTCTTGGAGCAGGTCGGCCTGCTCGCGGGTGGCGGGCCCCTCCGTCCACAGCAAGACGTGCAGGTGGGAGTGCCACCCGTTCGCCCCGTGGGTGACCTCGATGGTGCGGGTGACGCCCCGGATGCTCCGGCGCGCCTTCCAGCCCTGCTTCCAGACGACCAGCTCGCCGTCGACCTCTCGCGGCTCGATCTCCTCGGGTAGGTCGTCGTAGTCGTGGCGGCGGTCCCACGGCACCGGCGCCTTGTCGCGGATGACGGCGCGTCCGGTCCACCACGCGCCCTGTCCGACGCCCCGCCAGCCCTCGGCGAACTTGTCGAACTGGACGCCCAGGCGGACGTGCTCCCAGTGCGGGGCGGTGAGGGTGGCCATGTAGATGCCGCGCCCGGATTCCAGCCAGGCCAGGGCGAAAACCTCCAGCTCAGCGGCCCTTTTGGCGCGGATCGCGGCGGCACATGGCGGGCAGGCCCAGACGCTGCCGCACCGGACCAGGCCGCTGAACGTGGGTCGGCGACCGGCCCCGTCGTTGATGTGGAAGCCGACCGCGTCACCGAGGGGGACCACCTGGCACTTCTCCAGGGTGGGCAGGCCGGTGATCCGCTGGATGCCGTCGAGCAGGCGGAGCCGGGCATCGCCCTTCTTGATCATGCTGTGCAGCTGGGCGTCGCCGCCCTTGACCAGTTGGCCGCACCCGCCATCGGCGGCGCCCCCTGATGGCCCCTGAGCAGCGGCGGAAACGTAACTCTCTCGGTTCGAACCCGACCCGCCGTTGGGGCTGCTGACGGCCCGTCCCTGACCCTTGGTGGGGTGGCTGGGGGCGGTGGCCGGGGTCGTGGTGAAGCCTGCGGCACGCAGGGCGGCAGCGAGGTCGCGGGCGGCGCGGGCGGCTGCCTGCTGCTCGGCCCGGCGGGCGGCGCGGTTCGCTCGGCCAGCCGAAAGAGCTGCCCCGTGCCGCTGGTCGAGGGCCTCCCAGGCGGCGGCACGCTCGGCGGGGGTGCTCGGCACGGCAGTCTGATCATGTGCCGAACGCTTGCCTTGGTTTCGGGCATGCGTACGGCCACTGGTGGCGGAGCGCTCGACCGCCGGGGCGGGAGCTGCGTCCGGCACAGTGGCCGAAGTCGGGTCGGGTGTTGCGCGGAAGCCCGCACCACCCGTTACGCTGGTCAGCGTCGGGTTCCTTTGACTGTCTCGCCTGCGAAGCGACTTGGGAAGGGACTCGGCGGAGGAGAGAGGGCGGCAACCCAAACTCCTCAGCTTTCGTACTGGATCAGATCATGCCGTACGGGAGCGCTAGATGGTGCGTCCGCCGCGAAAGCGGCGGATGTGACCTGAAGAACGATCAGGGCCGGTCCGCCGTGGCGGACCGGCCCTTCGTGCTGTCAGGGGGTCGTGCCGGGGGTGTGTCGGCCGTGCCGGTCGGTCGTCAGTCCTGCTCGTCGGCGTAGAACTCCGCGAGGACGACGATGTCGACGCCGTAGGCGGGGTGACGCTCGACCTTGGCGCGCAGGGTGGTGCGGCCTCCGTGGGTGTTCTCGGTCGGGACGGCGCCGAGGTAGAGCGCCCACGCGGTGAACGCCGCGCGCAGATCCGCCGGCGTCTGGCCGGGGTGGCGGATCTGGCCGAGCAGGGCGCTGCCGGTCTGCAGCTGCCAGTCGATCGCGGGCAACTGCTCGTGGAAGGCGTTGGTCAGCAGATCGGTCAGCGCACGGGCGCCCTGGAGCTGCCAGCGGGTGC
Source organism: Kitasatospora sp. NPDC059648 (assembly GCF_042734825.1). Lineage (NCBI taxonomy): Bacteria > Bacillati > Actinomycetota > Actinomycetes > Kitasatosporales > Streptomycetaceae > Kitasatospora > Kitasatospora sp. NPDC059648. Next base: position 12,052 of record NZ_JBHWDU010000119.1, read on the forward strand.
GTTCCTGGTCGGTGACGGGGCCGAAGAGGCTGTTGCTGGTCATGCGGTCATCCTCCCGAGTGGGTCGTGCCGGTTTGGGTGTTCTGGTCGGGGACGGCCGGGTCGTGTGGCCCGGCCGTCCCCGATTCGGGTCAGGCCATCCGGACGCGGGAGGCCACGACGGTGCCGCCGGGCTCCTGGTGGAGGGCGGCGGCCTCGACGCTGTTGAGCAGCTGCTGGCCGCCGAGGCTGGCGGAGCTGAGGCCGTCACCCGTGTAGGTGACGACCTGTCCGGCAGCGGTGCGGATCTCGACCTCGGCCTCGTAGCGCAGGGTGCTCATGGCGATCAGACCTCCAAGGCGGTCGGGTCGTCGGCGGTGACGCGCTTCCAGGCAGCGCGGACTCGGTCCGCGCTGCCGACGAAGCCGAGCTGGCGGAACCGGGCTTCCATGTCCCTGAACGAGCTCGGCGGGTTGGTCGCGGTGCGGATCATGTGGACCACCGCGTCGAGCTCGATGTCGGAGAGCTGGACACCGGGCTGAGGGGCGCTCCGCTGAGCGGGCTCCTCCTCCGTGTCGGCCGTGTCGGCCGCCGTGCCGGTCCCCGTGTCGACCGTGTCGAAGGGGAGCTGACCAGGGATCTCCTCCCGGACGGGCTCCGGCACGGGCCTCGGCTCCGGGACGACCTGGTCGACGGGCGCCGGCACTTCGGTCCGGTCCGGGGTCGGCTCCGGGGTGGCGAGGATCGCGGGTACGGGCTGCGGGGCGGGGAGTGGCTGCGGGCCAGCCTGGGCGGGCGTACGGCCGTAGAGGCCGTCAAGGGCTGCGAGCGCGGAGGCGGTGGTGCGCTCGGCGTAGCCGTCGGTCAACGCGGTGGTGAGGCGGAAGTCGCCGCGGCCAAGACGTTCCGCCAGCTTCCAGGCCGCCGTCGCCGACTCCTTGCGGGTGGCCTCGTCCGGGTGGTGCTGGGCACGGGCCGTGTGGAACTCGATCCGCCTCAGCAGCTCACCGGTACGGCGGTCGGCCTCGGCGTCTTGACCGGTGCGGTGGACGACGATCGAGCGGGCGACGTACCCGGCCAGCTCGGCGGCGGCGGTCATAGCGAGCGGGGTCACGGCGTAGACGACGCGGTGGGCGCCGTCGTGGGCGAGGTAGATGCCGACCGCCGAACCGAGCACCGGCATGATCCACAGGCCCAGTCGGAACGGGAGCGGGTAAGGGCGGGCGATCAGGGTCAGGGCGATCAGGGTGAGGCCGAGGACCGCGACGACGCCCTCGCCGGCCGCGACCAGGCCGACGGCCATGTCGCTGTCACCGAGGGCGGACTTCATGTTGTGGTAGGTCGCCCAGCCACCAGCGATACCGACGGCGGCCATCGCGATGAAGATCAGTGCGAGGAGCGCGACGGCCCCTCCACCGACGGTGCGCCGGGTGTCCGGCACGGCCGTGTCGGCCGTGCCGGAACCGCTGGTCAGCGGCCCCGGCACGGCGTGCCGGGGGGTGTGCCGGTCATACTCGACCGTGTGAGTCACGGGGTACCTCCGTGGGTCACGGGGCCGCACCGGAGGGCAATCCGGGGCGGCCCGCTTTGCTGTTGTTCGGTCAGAACTCGCCTTCGTGGCTGATCACGGTCTCGGCCGAGACGACCTTGATCGCCGTCTCGACCACCCGCCCGTCGGCCAGGTACACGGTCCTGACCACCTGCTGGATCCAGGCCGGGGCCGTCAGCCCGAGCGCCTGACGCTCCTGCTCGGTGGACTCCCGAGAGGTGATCTCCTCCCTCCACCTGGACTGCACACTGCCGAGACGCTCCGCTGCCAGCTCGCGCGACGCGCCGGTGGACACCGGCTCGGCCAACTCCGGCGCCGCCTCGACGACGTACAGCGGGTAGTACGACGAACTCATGTGCACGGGCACACCACCCCTCCGAACGAGGCGGCGACGGAGCTGCACCGGACTACCCGGCTCGACTCCCAGTCGGGCAGCGATGGTCTCGCTGGCACCGACTCGCCCGACCTCCAAGATCTCGGAGGTCTCGTTCTTCTTGAGCGCCCGACCCGTATTCGCCCAGGTCTCGACGCGCGACGCGACGTTCGAACTACTCTCCGGCGCCACGACGGTGCCGCCGCCGGTGGTCGCCAGCGTCAGGCCCTTCTCCCTCAAGACCTTGAACGCCCGCGAGGCGGTCTGTCCGGCCACCTCCCACTCCTGCATCACCTCCCGCTGAGTCGGAAGGCGGTCGCCGGGCTGCAGCTCTCCGGACTCGATGAGCCCCTCAAAGTGCCTGGCAATCGCGATGTAACCAGCCATGCCGTCCCTCCTCTCGGTGCGAGCGTTCGAACTGCTCGCGCTACCTAGACGGTAGACCACTCCGGCGTGCTCTACCAAGGGGGTAGTGCAAATCCGCGTTTTGCTCTACTGTCGGTGATGCAAGAAGCCCCCGTCAGCCGTGAACTGACGGGGGCTCAGGCCAACCCCTGCCATGAAGGGACTAGCCATGCCCGACGCTACCCGCGTTCCCCCGATTCCCCCCATCACCTCCGAGGACAAGGCCCGCGCCGCCGCCGGCGCCGACCGCGTGCTGACGATCCAGGTCGGCAAGATCGGCGGTGCCCGGTGAACCAGCTCAGCCACCTGCCCGGTCTCGGCGACCTCACCACCGAGGGCGTCGGCTACCGCGTCACCGAGCCCATCAGCGTCTCGACCGTCCGCGACCTCGTCCGTACGAAGTCGTTCTCCCGCGTCGAGATCACGGACGGCACCGGCGGTCTCGCCCGGTTCAGCGCCCTGTACTGGCACAACGGCCAGCCGGTCGTCATCACCGGCCAGATCGCGAGCAACTGATGTTCGGCCTCGGCAAGAAGACCGCCGACACCCGGTCCGGCCAGCAGCGCCGGGCGGCCGCCGTCCGCGACGCGGACCGCGCGGGCCACGCCGCAGTGATCGCCCGGGCCTCCCGCCGGCGGACCGCCGTCGAGACGAACCCGCCCGCCCGCGCCTGGTGGCGCTCCTCCTGACCCGTCGTCCCGGGCCCGGCTCCGGCCGGGCCCCCTACCTGCCGTCGGAGGCAGACGTGATCTACATCGTGCTGCTGCTGATCCTGGTCGACGCCGGGCTCGGCCTGTGGGGCCTGCGTGAGCTGGCCCGCCGGGGGTGGTTCCGGTGACCGTCCCCCCGCCCCCGTCCCAGCCGCCCACCGTCGGCATGCCGGGCTCCGACCCGGAGCCGGTGGCCGAGTGGTGGCGCAAGGACGGCCCGCGCATCCCGGCCCCGGTCCACCCGGAGCCTCCCGTCCACACCCCGGTCCCGGTCGGCGCTGGCGGCCCGACCGCCCCGGCCTCGATGGAGGAGACCGCCGCCGCGTTCTGGGCGCCGGTCGGCCGAATCCTGGCCGAGCAGGTCCCGGCCATGGCCGCGCAGATCGGCCAGCAGGTCACCCAGCTCATGACCGAGACCGAGGCTCAGCGGTCGGCGCGCGAGCAGGTCGCGTACGAGGCCCGGATCGCCGCCGAGCGCGCCGAGCGTGACGCCCTCTTCGCCGCAGCGGGGGAGAGCGACGCCCAGCGCGCCGAGCGCCACCGCGTCGAGGACGTCCTCAACCCCGGCCACCGCCGGGATGACCTCGTCGGCATGGTCGACCTGCTCGCGTCCCGGATCAGCGAGACCCCGGAGGAGCGGGCCGTCCGCCTGGAGGCCGAGCGCGAGCTCGACAAGCGGCGGCGCCGTGCCCGGGAAGACGCAGAGCGGGCCGCCGCAGGGGAGACCCCCGAGCAGCGCACCCGGCGCCACCGCCAGCAGCAGCTCGCCGACAAGCGCGAAGCCGCGACCCGGGCACGTCGCGAGCGCCGCCGCGCGGCCCGCGCCGCCGGTCCGTCCGACCGGGTCCGCCGGTTCCGGCGCTGGGCGATCCTCACCGCGATCTCTGCGGTCGGCGGCTACGCGACCGGCCTCGTCCAGATCACCACTCCCGGCGGCCCGATGGTCGGCGCGCTGCTGGCCTTCTTCGGCTGGGGACTCGACACCCACCTGCGCGACCGGGGCCGCCTGCGCGTGAGCGAGGTCCGCGGCGCCCGGCCCCTGATCCTGCTCGTCCTCGCCCGCATCCCGGTTGCCTCCGGCCTCACCGTCGCGCTCGGCCTCGGCCAGGTCCTCGCCGCCCTCCCCCTCTACCGATAAAGGAGTCACACACCATGAGCAGCCTCATCGCCCTGGGCACCGGCGGCGCCGCCACCGCCGCGACCTTCTACCTCTACGTCGGCATCCGCGGGAAGAACAAGATCAGCGTCGAGCCGGACCACGTCCCCTACTGGTCGTTCGGCATCGGCCTGCTCGCCGCCAACGCGGGCACGGCGTTCCAGCAGCTGGCAGGCATCGGCCAGCAGCTCAGCACCTCGTTCCAGGGCAACGCCGCACTGGGGGAGTGGCAGACCGGCGCCACCGCCGCCGTGCTGACGATCGCCGTCTTCGGACTCAAGCCCCGGGCGTGGAAGGACGCGTTGTGCGGGGCCATCGCCCCGTCCCTGTACGCCGCCGCCGGCGGACTCTGGGCCCTCCCGGCGAGCATCCTCACCGGCCTGATCACCTCGTTCATCGGCTGACCACGATGGAGAAGATCATCCCCACGGAGAAGCTGAGCGCCACCATCATGTGGCCGTTCACCGGCCTGGCCACCGGCACGCCCGTCCTCGTCCGCAAGCTGACGGCTCCCCAGCGGGAACGGCGCGCCGAGGCCGCCGGGCTCAAGGCCAAGCAGGCCGAGCTCGACGCCGAGGCCGCCAAGGCCGACGAAGCCGCGTTCGCCAAGAAGGTCTCGGCGGAGGCCGACCCGGCCAAGCGGGACGCGATGGTCCGCGCCCGGGAGGCCGCGCAGGTCGCGGCCCGCCAGTACGAGCTCGACAAGGCCAAGACCGCCCGCAAGGAGAGCCGGAGCCGGTTCGGCGACACCGTCGGCGCGGCCGCCCTCATGCTGATCGTCGGCGGCCCGCTGGTCTGGACCCTCGCCCGCCCCCTGATCGAGCCCGGCATCGGCCTGGTAATCGGCGTGTGGTGGATCGCCGCCCTCATTCACGCTCCCGCCCCCGGCAAGAAGGCCGTCGAGGAGAAGGAGAAGGCCGAGCAGGGTCCCGTCGAGGACGTCGCGCAGCAGCCGTTGCCGACCCCCGATGAGGCCTCCGCCGAGGCACCCGTCGAGACCCCCGCGGCGACCTCCCCGACCCCGGCCGACGCCTGCCGCGCGGTAGCCCTCCTCGGGGCCGCCGGCACCCACGTCGCGCTCACCGCCGTGACCGCCCACCTGGCCGCCGAACACCCCTCCTGGGAGCGCTCCGGAAAGGCCACCAAGGCGCTCCTCACCCAGGCCGGAATCCGCTACCGGGCCGGGGTCAAGGTCGACGGCATCAGCGTGCCCGGCATCCACCGCGACGACATGCCCCCGCTCCCCTCCCCCCATGGCTCCGCCCCTGGGTCCGTTGTTGTTGCAGGTCAGAGCAACAACAACAACCACAACAACGCCCAAGAGTGGTCCACCCGAGAGGGGTTCGTCATGCGCGCCGACCCCGACAACCCCGCCCGGACGATCATCGTCCGCCGCACCCCCGCCGCCTGATCCACCGACCCGAGAGGCACCCGCCATGACCGAGCAGCGCTGGCCCGACAAGACGATCCCCGAGTTCACGCTGGAGGAGCTGTGCGCCGCGATCGAGCGGCACAAGGACGATCCGAACCCGGTCACCCAGGACCTCGTGCGCAGCTGCTGGCGTGAGTGGGAGCGCCGCCACGGACTCGCCCACGACGAGGTCTGACCCCACACCCACCCGCCCTACCGGAGCCCCCGTCAGCACCCGCTGTCGGGGGCTCGGTCATGCCCGGGAGAGGGGATCCTGCCCCGATCCGCCCCCGCACCCCGGCCCGGTCTGCCACCCTCGGAACGATCACTACCGAGAGGACCAGACGATGAGCTGGCGCTACCTCTGCGGCACCTGCCGCACCGTCACCGAGCACAGCCACGTGGGCGAGGCGTACGTCGCGCAGCGCGAGCACATCGCGGCCGTCCACCACGGCCGAACCCCCGAGGGCGACGAGGTCCGGCCCCTCACCGACGAGGAACTCGGCTACGTCAGCGGACCCCCTCTTCCTTCCCCCGCGTACCGGCCACCCCATCACGACAAGCCCAGCCAGCCGCCGAGCCAGGGCCCCGTCCTCGCGCTCCTGGTCGTGCTC
>NZ_JBHWDU010000120.1:0-17948 GCF_042734825.1 Kitasatospora sp. NPDC059648
ACCGACCAGCGCTCGCACTACGAGGCGCAGGAGTTCTTCGGCCTGCCGGTCACCTCGCTCACCCTGGTCAACCCCGAGCACTACCACCTGGACACCGCGCTCGCGGTGCTCTCCGACACCGAGGTCATGTACTTCCCGGAGGCCTTCACCCCCGGCAGCCGCTCCGTCCTGGAGAACCTCTTCCCGGACGCGATCCTCGCCGACGCCCAGGACGCCGCGGTGTTCGGCCTCAACGCCTTCTCGGACGGCCTCAACGTGGTGCTGCCGCAGGCGGCCACCGGCCTGATCGAGCAGCTCCGGGAGCGCGGCTTCAACCCGATCGGGGTGGACACCACCGAGCTCCTCAAGGCGGGCGGCGCCGCGAAGTGCTGCACCCTCGAACTGCGGCCCGAGCCGCAGGGCTGAGCCGACGGGGCGTCGTCACCCGGCTGCGCGGTCGCCCAGCCGTGCAGTCGAGCAGTCGAGTCAACTCGCCGAACAACCCGGGCCGGACCGGGTCGTGGGATGAATGAGGAGTCCGCGTTGCAGGCCGAGCAGAACAGAGCCCAGCACAACAGCGCCGAGCCCGACAGCGCCGAGCCCGACAGCGCCGGGCACGACAGCGCCGAGCGCGACAGCGCCGCCGCACCGGCCGTCACGGCGGAACGGCTGGCCGAACTCTCCGCCGGGTCCGCCGTCCCGGCGGCCGAGCCGGTGTACCGACGCTTCGCGCGCTGGGCCGAGCAGGACGGCGGGCGGCCCGCCCTGCTGACCGGCATCGGCGACCTCGACTACGCGGAACTGGACAGCTGGGCCGGTGAGTTGGCCGGTCGGCTGCACGCCGTCGGGGCCCGGCCGGAGCAGCGGGTCGCGATCTGCCTGCCGCGCTCGCCCGCCCTGGTCGCCGCGGTGCTCGCGGTGCTGCGGGCCGGCGCCGCCTTCGTACCGCTGGACCCGGAGTGGCCGAAGGAGCGGATCCGGGCCGTCCTCGCCGACGCCGAACCCTGCGGCGTGATCGGCGACGCCGGGACCGCCGCGCTCCTCGACGGCCAGCCGGTCCCGGTGCTGGACGTGGACCACGGCGGCGGCCGCCCGCTGGAGCCGGTCGCGGTCCGACCGGACCACCTGGCCTACGTGCTCTACACCTCCGGCTCCACCGGCCGGCCGAAGGGCGTGCTGATCGAGCAGCAGGCGCTCGCCAACTACGTGGACCACGCTGCCCGCGCCTACCTGACCGGCGATCCCGCGGCCGAGGGCGCCGCGCTGCACACCCCGCTCACCTTCGACCTGACGCTCACTGGCCTGCTCGCCCCACTGGTCACCGGTGCCGGGGTCCGGATCGTCCCGGACGGCCAGGGGGTCGACGAACTGGCCGAACTGCTGCGCCAAGGCGTCCGGTTCGACCTGGTCAAGCTCACCCCGGCGCACCTGCGGATGCTGGAGCACGCCCTCCCGCTGTCCTTCCACACCCCCGCGGTGGGCACCTTCGTGGTGGGCGGGGAGGCACTGCCGACCGAGCTGGTGCGCCCGTGGCTGGAGCGGATGCCGCAGTTGCGGGTGGTCAACGAGTACGGCCCGACCGAGGCCACGGTGGGCTCCTCGGCCGCCTTCGTGTCCGACCCGCTCCCCGCCGGACCGGCCGTGCCGATCGGCCGGCCGATCGCCAACGTTCGCCAGTACGTGCTGGATCCGGAGCTGGGGATCGCCGGGGTCGGGGTCGCCGGGGAGATCCACATCGGGGGAGCGGGCGTGGCGCGCGGGTACGCGGGGCTGCCCGGCCCGACCGCCGGGCACTTCGTCCCCGACCCGTACGGGCCGCCCGGCAGCCGGCTCTACCGGACCGGCGACGCGGGACGCTACCTCGCGGACGGCTCGGTGGAGTTCATCGGCCGACTGGACGACGAGGCGAAGGTGAACGGCCACCGGGTCAGTCCGGGGGAGATCGAGGCGGTGCTCCAGCGGCACGAGCAGGTGGCGGCCGCGGCCGCCGTGGTCCGGGACGTCGGGGAGACACGACGGATCATCGCCTTCGTGACCGGTCGGCCCGGGGTGCGGCCGCAGCCGGAGGCGATCCGGGCCTGGACCCGCGAGGTGCTGCCCGGCTACCTGGTGCCCTCGGCCGTGGTGCCGGTGGAGGCCCTGCCGCTGACCGCCAACGGCAAGGTGGACCGCTCCCGCCTGCCGGACGCCCCGGTCGAGGGGGCCGGCCCGAGCGCCCCGCCGGTCACCCCCTTGCAGCGGGCGCTGGCCGGGATCTGGCAGGAGGTGCTGGGCCTGGACGAGGTCGGCATCGACGACCACTTCCTGGACGTCGGCGGCGACTCGGTCGCCACCCTGCTGGTGGCGGGCCGGGCGGCCAAGCTGGGCATCCGGCTGGAGAGCCGGATGCTGCTCGACCATCCGACGATCCGCTCGCTCGGCGCGGCCCTGGAGGACGGGCCGGAGTCCGCGCGGCCCGCGTCGGCGGTGAGCGCCCGATGACGCTTCCGTACCGGATCGAGCCGGACCGGGCGTCGACCCTGCTGGTCGACCACGCCCAGCGGCACCGCGCGCGGATCCGTGAACTGGTCCGTACCCACGGGGCCGTGCTGTTCCGGGGCTTCGAGCTGCGGGGCGTCGAGGACTTCGAGGAGGCCGTCCGCCGACTGGCCGGCCCGCCGCTCCCGTATCAGGAGAAGTCGTCCCCGCGCAGCCGGATCCAGGGCGGGGTCTACACCTCGACCGAGCACCCGGCCCGGGAGGAGATCTTCTTCCACAACGAGAACTCGTACCAGGCCTCCTGGCCGATGACGCTGTTCTTCCACTGCGTCCAGCCACCTGCCGACCGCGGCGCGACCCCGCTGGCCGACTGCCGGGAGGTCCTCTGGCTGCTCGACCCGGAGGTGCTGGCCGACTTCACCCGGCGGCGCTGGATGCTGGTCCGCAACTTCGGCCCCGGCTTCGGCCTGCCCTGGCAGGACGTCTTCGGGACCACCGACCGGGACGAGGTGGCGGCCTACTGCGCGGCCAGCCGGATCGAGCCCGAGTGGCTCGACGACGGCACCCTGCGCACCCGGGTGGTCCGCGACGCCGTCCGGACCCACCCGGAGACCGGAGAGCCGGTCTGGTTCAACCACGCGGCCATGTTCCACCTCTCCACCCTCTCGCCAGGCGTCCGGGCCGGCCTCGAAGCCCTCTTCGCCGCCGAGGAGCTGCCCAACAACACCTACTACGGCGACGGCGGCCAGATCCCGGACGACGTGATGGCGCACGTGCGGGACTGCTACCGCAAGGCCTCGACGCGCTTCGACTACCGGGAGGGCGACGTCGTCATGCTCGACAACATGCTGACCGCCCACGCCCGCGAGCCCTTCACCCCGCCACGCCGGGTCGCCGTCGCCATGGCCGAGCCGTCGAGCGGCTGAGCCGTCGGAGTGCTGGGCGGTCGGAGCGCCGAGCACTCGGACGGCCTGGCCCGGCGGGTCCGGCACACTCGTGGTAACCGGCCCGTCGATCCGCACCGCCGCGACCGACCCGGCGCCTTCCGCGCGAACGGACACATCGCCGTCGATCGCGATGCCGTCGCCGCTCGCCGACACCCCGGCGTACGCTCCGCACTCTGGACCGCCTGCACCGCGGCGAGCAGTTCGGCGGCGAACTCGGCGTCGCGCCTGGCGGCGTTGTTGAGGCTCAAGGTCAGCCACTGCCGGGTCTCCACCGACAGTTCAGCCGACGGCGCCTCGGCCTCCACCAGCACCTCAGCCAGCGCCGCATCCTGCCCGAGCCTGCGGCTCACCAGGTCGCGAACGCGGTCCATCCCGGCCTCCAGCGCCCGCGGCTGGAGCGCACCCGCGCCGCCGCCGCTGCGCTGCGCGGCCCCGGGCAGGAGCGGCCCGGCGGCCCGTGGTACGGCGCAGCACGTACTGACGGACCGGGCCCGCCCAGAGGTGTTGACCTTGATCTTCGGCGGGCGTTGGAGTAGGCGCTCCCGGGCCGGGGCCCCGCGCCCGGCCCGCAGCACGGGAAGGAACCGGTGCCTGTGAGCGATCCCCACGCCGAGCAGCCGAACATTCGCCGTCTCGGCTGCGAGGACTGCCAGGCGCGCCCGGACAGCGGCGACATCCGCACTCTGCGCGCCGAGGTCGGCCCGGCCCGGCGGATGCCGTTGCGCCCGGCAGGGATGGCTGGCTCGGGACGGTGGCCAGTGTCGTGTCACAGTGCCCGCCGGCTACCCGACCGGCACCCCGCGCTGCACGCGGTCCCCATGCCCTGACCGGATCCGGATGCCGGCGGGACCTCTTTAGCCGACGGGCTGCCTACCGCCGCGACGGCGCGCAACTCCATCCATCGGAACTGCGGACCGCACCGCGCGCCGGCCCGACGAAGCCTGCGGCGGTGCCGCGTGGGCCGGACGCCGCCCCGGCGCCGGGGCACCGGGGCGGCTCGGGCGACGCGCGGCGTGCCCGGGCCGGGAGTCGGGAAGGGACTACGCACCGCGAGCCGAGGACCGGAGGATGCCGATGCGACCCGAACCAGCCCACCGGAAGGCCGTGCTGCGCTTGGGCGCAGTGCTGCTGGCCGCGGCCCGGTGGCGGCGTGCGCGGCCGGCAACAACGCGGGGTCCTACCAGATCGCGCCGAACAACGTGAACGCCGACATCGGGGACCTAAAGCTGCGCGATGTGCGGCTGGCGCGGATGCGGGCGGTAGCGGCACCGCCTCGTGGGGGCGTACATCCTCAACCCGGGCGGCGAGCCCGACGCCCTGACGGCGGTCAGCCTGGAGGGCGGCGGTTCGACCGCGGCGGGCGGGGCGGGCGTCATGATTCCGCCGGGGCAGCCGGTCCTGATGGGGCCGCCGGGCCATCCGCAGGTGCAGCTGCCGGGGCCGGTCAGCCCGGGCACCTTCCGCCTGGTCGGTTTCACCTTCGCCCGTGCCGGACACGGCACGGTCAACGCCTACGCCGTCAGCTCCGCCTCTCCGTCGGCGCAGCTCTCGACGGCTCCCACGGTGGGCCCGACGTCCAGCGTCTCACCTTCGCTGGCCCCCGGCGCCGGCGCGCCCACCGCCGAACGCTCCGCCAGGCCCCCGGACCTCGCCCCGGGTGCGGCGACGCCCGCCGCGCCCAGCAGCCGGTCTCCCGTGGCACCTACCCCCGGCCAGCCCTGACCCGTCCCACCGGGCCCATTTCGCGTGGAGGGCGTCAGGGGTCTCGAAGTCATGGCTGCCGAATCCGGGAACCCGTTCGGGTCGGTCGAGATGGTGAGGAGGGGGGCGCCTCGGGTGGCGATGCCGTGGCCGGCATGGGGTTGCTACCGCCGTGGAGGGTACGCGCCAGGGAGAGGGAGGGGGAGTGGCGGATGGAGGCAGCGATGGCACAGCAGCACGGGTCAGGGCCGGAGGAGGGGCGCAATGGTCGGCGGGTGGGTGAGCGGCATGACTTCCCGCACGCGCCGCACGGGCCCGGGAGAACGACGCCCGAGTGGCGGCCGCAGCCGTCGGTGCGGCCGGGTACGGAGCCGGTGAACGCCAGGTCGGACCTGGAGCTGCGCGGGCTCCTGTCCCGGATCTTTGTGGTGCTGTTCGCCTGCGGGACAGTAGCGTTCGCGGTACTCGCGGCTCTGGCCGGTCCGGGGCCCGCGCCCAACCGGGGAACGTACATCCTCTTCTGCGCGCTGTGCGCGGCCTTCGCCGGCCTATCGTGGCTCGATCTCACGGTGGTCCGCCGGCGCCTGGCCGCCGGACAGGGCCGCGCGGAACAGAACGGGACCGTGCACCGGAAGACCCGTTGACCGGGTCAGGGCGTCTTGGAGCTTCCCCTGCCCGGTGTGCGGCCCGTGCGTGCTGGGCGACGGGCAGATGCGGTTGCCTATAAGCCATGTCTGCCTCCGTCGATGTTCGGCCTCGGCGCCTACCCCGTCCCGGGTGGCAGTACCGGCGCCTCGGGTGCTTGTCACGGTCTTCCGGGAAGGGACCTCCGTCCGGGACCGCGCCGTGCTCGGGCGGTGGGACGGCTCACTTCGTCGCCCGGGTCTCGTTTGCAGGCCGCTGTGCCGGTCAGCCGCACACGGTGGGTCCGCTGATTGACCCTTGCGGAATCGCTACTTCGATGACCGTCGAGGGGAAGGACGGGAGTATGCGTACAAGTCACGGCTTCGCCGTCATTTTCGCCGCTGGTGTCGTGGCGTTGACGGCGGTGGCCTGCAGTGGCACGTCCAGCGGGGGGCAGCACAACGGCACGGGATCGTCGGCGTCGGTGTCCGTCACCCGGCACCCGACCGAGGTCGCGGGGATTCCTGCCCGCCCGACCGGGACCGAGCTCTCCAGTCTGGAAACCGCCCTCCACCGCATTGACCCCCAGGTCTTCACCAACGAGGGGGCCACCATCGACAAGGCCCGCGATCAGTGTCACGACCTCAACGACGGCGTCAATAACCCGGACGCCGCCGCCCAGCAACGCTTTTCCACCTCCGGCCACCAGCTGACGCTCGACCAGGCGCGCCAGATCAACGACGTCCTGCGGCAGAAACTCTGCTGACCTCGCTCACAGATTGTCGGGGCGGACTGTGCGGGCGGAAAGGCTCTTCAGTCCCGCCACCCAAGGGGCAGTTGGCAAGCCGGCCGCCGAGGCCGCCGTTGGCGGTGGGCTGGCGTCCGTAATCCGGTTACCTTGATAGAGCACCTGGCCAGAGGGGGGTAACAAGCCGTAACCTACCGGGGACGCTGCATGACCGGCCTGACCGTCATCCTGCTGCTCGTGGTCCTGGCCACGGCAGTGGCGACCGGTGCCCGGCGCTGGCGTTTGCCCGCTCCCTCGCTCCTCGTCATCGCCGGTCTGGTCACCGGGCTCATACCTTGGGTTCCCGAGGTCCGCCTGCCGCCTCACGTGATCAGCGTGTTGGTGCTGCCGCCACTGCTCTACGCCTCGGCCGGGGAAATCTCTGTCCGCGACCTGCGCAGCGTGTGGCGGCCTGTGACCGGCCTGGTCTTCGGTCTGGTCCTGGCCTCGGCCGTCGCCGTCGGGTACGTCGCCCGAGCGATCACCCCGCTCACCACCGCGACCGCGTTCATCCTCGGCGCCGTCCTGGCCAGCACCGACCCCGTGGCCGTTACCGCACTCGGCCGCCGCCTGTCCCTCCCACCGCGTGTGCAGGCCATGGTGCAGGCGGAAAGCCTGTTCAACGACGCCACGTCGCTGGTTCTGTACAAGGTCGCCGTGGCGACCGCGGTTTCCGGCAGCGCCATCACCGTGTCCGGGACCATCGAGCAGTTCCTGATCCTCGCGGGCGGAGGAGCCCTCATCGGCGCGGCGGTCGCCGCAGTGGTGACCCTCATCCGCAGACGGACCGAAGACCCCGTGCTGGAGACCGTCATCGCACTGGTCACTCCGTACGCCTCGTACGTCATCGCGGAGGACTCGCACGCCTCCGGCGTGACCGCCGTCATCGTGTCCGGGGTCGTCCTCGGCAGCACCGGCCACAAGCTCAGCAACGCCCCCATCCGTCTCCAGATCCATGCCGTCTACGACACCGTGACTTTCCTGCTGGAGAGCGTCGTCTTCGCCCTCATCGGTCTCGAGCTTCCCTCCGCCGTCCGTCACCTCACGCACGACGAGCACGGCTGGCCGATGTGGGTGCCGGTGATCGCCTTCACCGTGCTGGCGATCCGCCTGCTGTGGATCTTCCCGCTGTCCGCCCTGATCCACTACCGGCACAAGGAGGGCGAAAGCCGCCTCTCCTGGCGCGTTCCGGCCGTCCTGTCCTGGGCGGGCACCCGAGGCGTCATGCCGCTGGCCGCCGCGCTCTCCATCCCCCTGGTCACCAACACGGGGGCGCCGCTGCCGCATCGGGCGCTCATCCTCACGCTCACCACCGGGACCGTCGCGCTCACCGTCATCTTCCAGGGCTTCACCCTCGCGCCTGTCGTCCGCCGCTCGGGCATCGCCCTGGAACCGGAGCACACCGCCCGCGAGGAGGCCCGGACCCGCCGACACATCGCCCACACCGCTCTCGAAGAGCTCAAACAACTCGGCGATCTGGATGAGCTCGCCGAACTGGGCACCGCCGCCGAGACCGCCCTCAAACAGGCTCGTCGCGATCTGGAAGCGCGCATCCACCAAGCGGAAGACGCCCACTACAGCGACCCGGACGCCCGTCCCGCCGACGCCTACCGCGAGATACGCCGGACACTCATCGGCATCGAGGCGACTGAGCTCCAGCGCCTCTACGAAGCGAACATGATCAGCAACGCCACCCGGCGCCGGATCCAGCGCGAACTCGACCTCGAGGAAGCCAGCCTCCGTGCCCGCGACTGACGGGTCTGTGCTGCAAGCGATACCCGCATCCAGACCAGGCGGAGCCCGCTCGACCGGCAGCGCTGCCTGAACGGCCAGAGCCTGCTCGATGCCGCGCGCGTCTCGGAGCTGGACGCGTTCGGCATGATCTGGTCCAAGCACGCAGGCGCCTGGGAACGCGGCTACGCCTGCGCCCGCGCCTGGGCCGCCCATCACGGCCACCTCGCCGTCCCGGCCGCCGAGAAGCTGGACGGCTACGCGGTCGGCGCATGGATGCGCCGCCAGCGAAGGGCCGAGAACCTCGCGGCGGACCAGGCGGCGAAGCTGGACGCCCTGGACGAGCTGTGGCGGCTGGAGCCGGACTGGAACCGCTCCTACCGGCGCCTGCCCGCCTACCTCGCCGCCGGCGGCACCCCGGACGGTACCGCCAACCGCACCGGCGGCGATGCAGACCCGGCGTTCCGCCCCCGGCACGTGGCTGCGCAAGCAGGACAAGGCCCGCACCGACGGGAAACTCACCGAGCGGCAGGCCGGCGCTGGGTGTCGATGCGGGCCGGCCACGCGGTGCCCGGCGGGTACGGGGTGCGTACGCCCCATGGGTCCGCGACCCGATCGGTCGAAGCTTCCACCGTGCCTGTCTCCTGAACGGAACCGGACTCTCCAGGTCCATCGCGTACCCGCCCGGCCCACCACCTAACAGCAACACGGATGGAGGCCATCTGATCGGCGGGCAACCTCGGACGCCGAACCCTGCCTGACAAATACCAGCCAGCAGGCCGCGCTCCTGGACGCGCTTCACCGGCATGAACTGGCCGCCGAGCCCGCCGAGCGGATCGAGCAGTGGCTGGTCCCCGTGTTGGGCGGGGCGCTTCACGGCTCTCCGGCTGCCGGCTGACCCCGGTGGCGGGCGCGGCAGGCCCTATCCCAGCGTGCGGTCGAGGTTGAACGCGGCGCTGATCAGCGAGAGATGAGTGAACGCCTGCGGGAAGTTGCCGAGCTGTTCCCCGGTGCGTCCGATCTCCTCGGCGTAGAGGCCGAGGTGGTTGGCGTAGGTGAGCATCTTCTCGAAGGCCAGCCGGGCCTCCTCCACGCGTCCTGCGCGGGTGAGCGCCTCGACGTACCAGAAGGAGCAGATCGAGAAGGTGCCCTCGGGTCCTTGCAACCCGTCCGGGCTGGCCTGCGGATCGTAGCGGTAGACCAGCGAGTCGGAGACCAGATCCGTGCTGAGCGCGTCCAGAGTCGACAGCCACTTGGGATCGGTGGGGGAGATGAACTTGGCCATCGGCATCATCAGGACCGAGGCGTCGAGAACGTCACCGTCCAGATCCTGGAGGAACGCCCCGCGTTCCTCGGACCAACCCTGTCGCATGATCTGCCGGTATATCTCGTCGCGGCACCGCTGCCAGCGGGAGAGGTCGGCTGGCAGGCCCCGCCGGTTCGCTATCCGGATGGCCCGTTCGATTGCCACCCAGCACATCAGCCGCGAGTAGACGTAGTTCTTCCGGCCGCCCCGGGTCTCCCAGACGCCCTCGTCGGGCTGGTCCCAGTGGTCGCAGAGCCAGCCCACGACGGCGCCGACCTCATCCCAGCGGTCGCTGCTGATCGGCTGACCCCACTTGTCGTAGAGGTAGACCGAGTCGATCAGGGCTCCGTAGATGTCGAGTTGAAGCTGTTTGGTCGCGGCGTTGCCCACCCGCACGGGAGCGGATCCCAGATGGCCTTCGAGGTGGGACAGGTCGGTCTCGGGTAGGTCGCTTCGCCCGTCGATGCCGTACATGATCTGCAGCGGTCCCGTGGGGCCGGAGCCTCGCATGATGCCCCGCTCGGACAGGAAGCCCATGAAGGCCTCGGCCTCGGAGGTGAAGCCCAGCCGGAGCATGGCGTAGACGCAGAAGGCGGCGTCGCGGACCCACACGTAGCGGTAGTCCCAGTTGCGCCCGCCACCGACCTGCTCGGGCAGGCTGGTCGTCGGCGCGGCCACGATCGCGCCGGTCGGCACGTAGGTGAGCAGCTTCAGGGCCAGGGCGGAGCGGTGCACCATCTCGCGCCACCGGCCGCGATAGCGCGACTGCGAGAGCCAGCGGCGCCAGAACCGGACCGTCGTCTCGAACTCGGCCTCCGCCTCGGCGGCCGGACAGGCCCGGGGCCGCACGTCGTCGCTGATCCGGTCGAGGGCGAACACCACGGACTCACCTTCGAGCAGCTTGAAATGCGACACCACGTCTCTGCCGTCGGGTTCCAGCGGTGCGGTGGAGGTCAGCGCGAGGGAGAGCGACGGGGACTCGAAGACGGCCTCGTGTCCCCGCACACGCACGGTGTGCGGTTCGGCCCCGTAGCCGAAGCGCGGAGCGATCCGGGCGGCGAACGGCAGGGTGCCGCGTACGCAGACCACCCGGCGGATCAGCCGGTGCCGGGCCGCCTCGCGAGACTCGTCCGCGACCGGCATGAAGTCCTGGATCTCCGCCACCCCGTCGGCTGCGTAGAACCGTGTGATCAACACGTTGGTGTCGGGGAAGTAGAACTGCCGGGTCCGGGCCGGCACGTCGGCGGCCAGCTGGAACGAACCGCCCTTGTCGGCGTCGAGAATGGCACCGAACACGCTGGGCGCGTCGAAGCGAGGGCAGCAGTACCAGTCGATCGTGCCGTCGGTACCGACCAGTGCGGCGGTGCGCAGGTCGCCGATCAGACCGTGCTCGGAGATCGGCATGTAGCGCGGGTCGTCCACCCAGCCGGACACGCTTCCGATGGCCATGCCCGCCTCCCTACCGTTCGGCTGTGGGCAGGTGCGGCCTCTCCAGGACCTCGCCCTCCATGGTAGTTCGCGTCCGGCCTGCGCCCAGTCGGCCCGAGGGCAGCCGGATGGGGGCCCGATGCCACCGGCCGTCTTGGCGATGCTGCTGGTTGATCCGTACGGCCTCGTGCGTGCGGCAGTCCCGGGTTGTGCTTCTCTGGATGCCGGGCACCCGGACGCGAGGGCAGCGGAAGGAAGCCGGGAGTATCGGTCGAGTGGGGGCGCGCAGGGAATGGGGGAGGCCCGCGCGTCGGCCAGTGCGTCCGGACGCAGGCCGGCGGCCGGATCCGGCGCGGGTGTCGATGCGGGCCGCGCGGATCGGCGCGGTTTCTTGTTGCGGTCGGCAGTAGCGGGGTAGAGATCGCACAGCCCCTGTGATAGATCGCGTGGGCGGAGGAGACGAGGAACCGTGGCAGAAAGCCGTTTCAGTGAGACCATCGCCCAGCTGGAGGCGGAACTTCCCGGCATTGAGGCCCGACGCCGGCGCCTGGAGGACGAGCTGACCGCCGCCGTGGCGCGCGAGAACGCCGTACGCGGCGCCATCCAGAGCCTGCAGGCCCTGGCCGGGCTGCCGGCCTCGCAGGACACCGCCCCGGTGGGCGGTGTCCGGGCGGAGGCGGACGCCATCGTCGGGATCCGGCCGCAGCAGCTCGCGGCCGAACTCGGGGCGGCGCCGGACCGGGGCGGGGAGCCGGCCGAAGAGGGCACCTCGGGCACCGACACGGTCACGAAGACGGTGAGGAAGAGCACCGCCAAGAAGACCCCGGCTAAGAAAGCCACCGCCAAGAAGGCGGCACCCGCGAGAAAGACCGCGGCGAAGAAGACCCCCGACGGCGCACGGCCGCGCACCACGGCGAAGAAGACGGCCGCCGCCAGAGGCACCGGGCCGGTGCGGACCGGCGCCGCGCCGGCCACCGAGAAGAGCGAAACACCTGCGCCCGCGCCCAGGCGGCGAACCAGCGGTGCCACCTCCGAAAACGTGCTGGCCGTACTGGCCGACGCCGAGGGACCGCTGCGCGCCCGGGAAGTAACCGCCCGGCTGGGAATCGAGGAATCGGCGGACACCGTGAACGCAGTGCGCACCGCGCTGGAGCGCCTGACCAAGGCCGGCCGGGCGCAGCGCCCGGGCCGTGGCCAGTACGCGAAACTGGACGGCTGACCCGCGGGCCCGGCCAGCGGCCGGTTCGCGACCCTGGCCCCGCCTCACCGCCGACCGGTCGAGCGACATCGCCGGGTTCGGCACCCGGACTGTCCTGTCGTCGTCCATCCCTGTCTGAGATGCCGGAAGGCCGCCACCACCTACGGATGCTGTTGGTTAATCCGGGCCCCTGAGTGACGTCGGCCCCCGAGACCCGTTGGTGGTTTTGGGGGCCGACGTTGTCGTTTGGGGAGGGCATCTATGTCGATGCGGTCGGGTGGGTCGGGCGAGATCCCGGTGGAAACAGTGCGGGTGGCGCGGGCCGCGTTCTGACGGGTCAGGCAGTTGTTTCCTGGGGGTGTGCGAGCAGGCCGCCGGCACGTACTCGCCAAGGCGGGGGACAACCAGTGCCGATCCTGTTCGAGTTCTGCACCGAAGCCAGGCCGGACCACGGTCTCATCGAGGTGTACGACTCGACGCCCACCTCACCAACTACGAGGCTGCCAGGCAGAGCTGGGACACGGTGGTGGCGGGCACCGGTAACCAGAGACGCCTCACGGGGAACGTTCGAAGCCGGTGGCGACACCTGCGAAAATGCGTGCGACGTAACCAGGCCCCCACCGCGTTAGAGAGGCATGGACCGCACAACCACGCCGGACTTCGGGGCGTTCGCCGCGGCACGGGGGCAGCACCTGGTCAGGACCGCCTTCCTGCTGACAGGCGGCGACGCGCACCTCGCCGAGGACCTCACCCAGGAAACCCTCGGCAAGCTCTACGGGAAATGGCGCCGCGTGGCGGGCCTGGACAACCCCGCTGGCTACGCCCAGACCGTCCTGGTCAACACCTTCCTGTCACACCGCCGGCGCCGCAGCAGCACCGAGCACGTGACGGACACCATCGCCGAGGCACCGGTCACCGACCCGGACCCCTCACTGCGCCTGACCCTGCTGCGGGCGCTGGCCCAACTGCCCGCGCAGGACCGGGCCGTCCTCGTCCTGCGCTTCTGGGAGGACCGCAGCGTCGAGGAGACCGCGCACGCCCTGCACCTGAGCGCCGCCGCCGTACGGTCGCGCAGCGCCCGCGCCCTGACGCGGCTGCGCGCCGTACTGGGCACGGAGCTGGACGACCTCGCCCGCTCCTGAACGGCCCTGTCCACCGCCCCCGAACGAGATGAGGAGTCACCGCATGTCCCCTGACGAGAAGTTCGCGGACCTTCTGCGCGACGCGGCCGACCTGGCACCCGTTCCGCCGGCGGCCGATCTTGCCGACGGCGCCCGACGGCACCACCGGCGGCGTCGGCGGCGCCAGGCGGTACTGGCCGGTGGCGCGGTCGTCACCGCGGCCGCCGTCGTCGTTCTGGCCGTACCGCTGCCCGGCACCGGCGGCACCGACGCCACGGCCCCCACGGGCGCGTGGCCCGAGCAGATCACCGCCCAGTTCATGGCCGACACCCTGACCTCCGTCCTGCCGCCCGGGCACGTCAGCGCGGCCGGCGGCTACGGCGTCGGTGACGGACCCGTCCCCGACCTCCCGCCGTCCGCGCACCTGCTCTACGACGACGGCAGCGGAGCCGGCATGGTGACCCTGTCCACCCATCGCGTCGCCCTGCCGATCACCGACGCCACCTGGGGCACCCAGTGCGCCGACCCGGTGGAGACACCGAGCGAGGGCTGTGAGCGCACCGTCCTGCCGGGCGGGGGCATCGTGGTGGTCGACAAGCTGGCCCCCGACGCGCAGGCCCAAGTCCGCAAGTGGCAGGCGACCTACACCGGTACCGACGGGCGCCAGCTGAGCATCTGGGAGGTCAACTCTGCCAGCTTCGGACCCCCGCTGACCCGCCCCACCCCACCGCTGACCAGCGAACAGCTCGTCGCAGCCGTCACCAGCAGTGCCTGGGACCCGGTCTTCGCCAAACCCGCCCCGGGCCCGGTGCCAGACGCGACTGCGAGCACCGCCGCGCCTGCGCCCGGGCAGATCCTCGCCACCGCCACGACCTTGCTGCCACCCGGCACCCGCACGGACACCGGCGCGGAACAGCGCACCCCGGGGCAGGCCCACCTCACGCTCACCCTGGACGGGCGCACCAGCATGCTCGCCGTCCACGTGCAGCCGCGCCCGAGCGACAACGCCGAAGTGGCCCACGAACGCGAGGCGTTCGAAAAGGACACCTCGGGCACGCTCACCAGGACCCCGGACGGCTCGAGCGTGCTGGCGCGGGAGACGGGCGCGACCAAGACAGCCGGGGGCCCGACCCTGCGGTGGAGCGTGGAGGTGCTGCACCCCGACGGCACCAAAGTCCTCACGTCGGAATGGAACGGCACCAACGAGGCCCAGGCGCTCCCGGGCACCCCGGCACTGACGGTCGACCAGCTGAAGACGATCGCCACTGCCCCAGCCTGGCGGCACTGAACCGCCCGCAGGTCGTCAGGGCAGCAGCACCAAGTGTCCACGCACACCGCATACCGCCCGCCGCCACGCACTCGTGCGCCTGGCCGGTGTGCCCAGCGGGAGGGGTGTGAGAGTCGTCGGGCAGGTGCCCAGCGCGGGTCCACTCCGAACTCACCGGCGCAGGTCAGGGTGTGTGCGATCCGCGTCGCAGTCGCAGTCGCAGTCGCAATCGCAATCGCAATCGCAATCGCACGCGGGGCCAGCCGTCCTGCAGAACGGCCGACCGGCTGCAGCGTAGGTCGGTGGTCGCGGGTCCTCCGGGCGAGGTCCTTGGCAGGCCCGACCCGGGGTCCGGTGTGTTGTCGGGTGCCCTCCTGGTCAGGGCAGGGGCTGGGCGTGTAGGCAGGTGTGTTGGCCGGGGCCCGCGGAGGCGGCGAGCGGGCGGGCGATGTCGTCCGCGCTTTCGACGCGGAAGGTGCCGGTGGCGTCGGCGAACACCGGCCCGCATCAGCGAGCTGGACGCGCTCGGCATGGTCTGGTCGAAGAACGCCAACACCTGGGAACGCGGCTACGCCTACGCCGCCGCGTTCCACCACCAGCACGGCCACCTGGCGATCCCGGCGACCGCGAAGCTGGACGACTACGCGGTGGGCGCGTGGATGCGCCGTCAGCGCAAGGCCGGCAATCTCAGCCCGAGCACCCGCCCCCCGCCCGTCCTGGGCCGCACGCGTTCCGGGCTCAGCGGAAGGCGCCGAGGTGTTCGCGCAGGAACGCCTCCAGGGTGCGCGGCGCACGCCCGGTCAGCCGGGTGGCGGTGTCGTCCGGGCTCTCCGGGCGGAGCACGGCGAGCTGCTGGATCTCCACCACATGGGTGGCCAGCCAGGTGGGCATCCCGGTCCGCTCCACCAGGTGCGCGCGGAACAGGGCCGGCGGCAGGTCGAGGTAGTTGACCGGTCGGCCGATCAACTCACCTAGAAGCGCGGTGAGTTCGGGGTAGCTGTACGCCCGTCCACCGGTCAGCGGGTACGTGCCGCCGGCGAGTTCGGGGCGGGTGAGGACGGCTGCCGCCGCGTCGCCGATGTCGCGGCAGTCGATGTAGTTGCAGGGCGCGTCGCCCATCGCTCCGTGTACCAGGCCGGCGTGGGCGACACCGGGCGCGAGCAGGAGCAGCTTCTGCATGAACGCGTAGGGCCGCAGGACCGTAGCGGTGACGCCGGATGCCCGCAGATACAGTTCGATGCGGTGGTGGCCGCGCGAGACGGCGACGGGAGAGTCCGGTTCGGCGGCCGGGGCGGACACCTTGACGATGTGGTCGACGCCTGCCGCCAGCGCCTGGTCGACGACGCGCAGCTCGTGCTCGACCTGGTGGGGGCCGTTGGCCATGGTGAGGAAGAGCTGCCTCGCGCCGTGGAACGCCGCGCGCAGGGATGCGGGGTCGCCCGCGTCGGCGGGCACCGCCTCCACGAGGTGGCGGGTGCGTTCGTCCAGGCCTCCGAGCAGGCGGTCCGGGTCCCGGCTGAGCGCCCGTGCCGGAACGCCGAGGCCGGTCAGGCTGCGCAGGGTGGCGCCGCCGGTGGCGCCGGATGCTCCCATGATGACGATCACGTCGTGTTCCTCCGGGGATGGGTGGGGGTTCGTCAGGGGTGACGGCGGGTGCCTCGCCAGCGCCAGGTGATCATGGTCGCGGCGATGGTGGCGGAGATCGGCAGGTCGAGGCGGAGCCGGGCGGGCCAGGGGCTGCCGGCCAGCGCCGGAACGTCCGGCAGCCAGCGCGCGCCCGCCCAGCCGAGCAGGGACGCGAGCGCGGCAGCACCGAGTCCCGCCCCGGCCGCCAGCAGCAGGCGTGGCGCGCGGGCCGCCCAGGAGCCCTCCGGACGACGCCGCAGCCTGGCGCCGAGGGCGCCGGCGACCACGGCCGACGTGCCCGCGATGGTGGTGAGGGCCGCGACCACCAGCTGCGGCTGACCGCTGGCCACCCCGCCGGCCGCGGCCATGACGGCCGGCATGGCGTAGGCGACCAGCACCTCGCGCCACAGGACGAACGGGGGTGGGGTGCCGGCTGATCGGTGTTTCGTGGACATGGGCCCTCCAAAGTGATTAGATAGCTAACTATTAGTGCTTAGGTGCCTAACTATATGGCTGTGAAAAAGGCCGCGGGCGGCACCCTGGGAAAGCATGCCGACCCGCCGGGGGGCGTGCGTCAGTCGGCGGTCAGCGCGTCCATGCCGTCGACCAGCCTGGCGAGCAGGTCGAGGAACACCGCCCGCTCCTCGGGCGAGAGCCCGCCGACCATCGCCTGCATCCGCCGGTAGTGCTCGGGGGCCAGTTCGCGCAGGCGCTGGGCACCGCGCGCGGTCAGGATGACCACGTTGCCCCGCCTGTCCTCGACCGCCGACCGGCGGGCGACCAGGCCCTCGCGCTCCAGGCCGTCGACCAGTCCGGTGACGGTCGCCCGCGAGACGCCGAGACTGGCGGCCAGCTGGGAGGGCGACTTCTCGCCGCCGTGGTCCTCCAGGTCGGCCAGCAGCCGGTAGCGCCCGGTGGACAGGCCGAACCGCGCGAAGTGCGCCTCCCCCGCCTGGCCGAGCCGGGCACCCGCGACCATGAGCCGCGCCGCCACCAGGACCGCCTGCGGATCCGCCGTGAGGCCGTACCGGGCGATCTGCCGGCGGGCCTGGTCGAGACTGGGGGCGCCGTGCGTCGCATCCTGCTGTGCCATGCAAGTAATATGGCACCTAATCAGTTTTCTGTCAAACGTCTTCCGCGACGGCCGTCCGCCGCAGGTTCGGCCGAGCGGCCGGGGCTCGGCCGGCGTCATGGGTGAGAAACCCGTCCTGGCGTCGCTGCCACGGTGGCCGACTCCCCCGCCCAGCATGATGTCCGGCTTCGAGACCCGCCCCACCAGAGCGTGTGTCACCGCGCTCTACGGAGGGGACCGGGGGGCGTACCGGGAACCCCAGCACAAGAACATCCGGATCGAGGAGTCGCTCTTTCCGCCTTCGCGTCTTTGCCGCTGGCGGGACGGCCGCTCCGTCGAGCTCGTGCCGTGGTGGAACGCTCCGCTGCTGTTCGGCGCGCTGGGCGGGCGGTCGCGCTGCCGACGTACCCTTTGGCCCGGCGCGCGGTCGTCCGACGGCGGACCAGTCGGCAGGGTCCCGACACGCCGGGTGTCGCCACCGGATCGCTGACCTTCAGCACCGCCGGCCCGGCGACCGTCACCGCGACCGGCACCGCGTGCGCGTGCTCCGGCGTCGTCTCCGCCCCCATCACGGTCACCGTGACCGGGACGGTGGGTAGTGGAACGACCTTGACGGCAGCGCCCGCCTGCTGGCGGGTCAACCTGCCGCTGCCCCTGCCCGACGTGTTCAAGGCGACGCTGAC
>NZ_JBHWDU010000121.1:0-17496 GCF_042734825.1 Kitasatospora sp. NPDC059648
TCCCCCGCCGGCGCGCCCCACCCCCCCCCCCGGGCGCCCACCGCAACCCGCCCGCCCGGGAAGTAAGCTGACGGGGCTGACTTCCTGCCCGGGCGCGGCGCCCCGGCCCCGAGGCCCCCACCGGAACCCAACGGCCCCCACGGCCAGACGGGTTCACCGCAGCCCTGCCCGCACCCGGGCAGGGCTGCGCCCGTACGGGCGGCGCATCGCATCGCCCGCCCCGGGCGGCGCGCCGAGTGGGCCCGGGGTGCCCCCCTGTGCGCTTTGGCGGGCGCGCCGGCGGCCGACCATGCCGGGTGGGCCCGCACGCCGGCCGGCCCGCCGGAAGCCGCCCGCCCGACCGACCGCCCGCCGGGCCGTCGGGCCGCCCGACCGTCGGGAGGGCGGAAGCCGGTATGCCCCGGGGCGCCGAGTCCGCGGTGCCCTCGAAAGCCGGACCGGCCTCTATCATGGGCGCGCTCTCACGCGTGATCATCACAGAAACAGGGGGACTGCTGATGGCCGGAACCGTCGTCGTGCACGCCGAATCGCCGGTGGTGGCCCTGAGGAGGGGCTGCTACCGGGTGGTGATCGACGGGGTGCTGGTCGGCAGGGTCGGGCGGGGCGCCACCGCACGTTTCCCGGTGCCCGCCGGGACCCACACCGTCCGGATCGCCGCCGGGGACCGGACCCGCTCCAACACGGTGAGCGTCGAGGTCGCCGAGGACCGGGAATGTCTGGTGACGAGCCGGAGCACCGGCCTCAAGTACGCCCTCCTGGTGCCGCCGCTGGCGCCGGTCGCGATGGTTCCCGCGTACTACGTCTTCGCGCTCGTGCTGCTGATGGGTGCCGTCTTCTGGGCCGTTCCCGGCCTGCTGTTGCGCCTGCGGACCGTCGGCGACTGCGTCCTCCCGGGCGCGCGCACCACCGGGCGGGCCGACCCCGCGGGGGAGGAACACGGCGGGAACGGCCTGTGGTGGGAGTCGGACCGGGCCGCCGTGGGGGGCAGGTCACCGGGGCCCACGGCGACCACGACCCGCCCCTGCCGCACGACCGACCCGACGCCGCCCGGCTGGCGTTGGCTGCCGCCGGGTCCCAGGTGGTCGCGGTCCTGGGCATCGCGGCGGGCGAGGGCCCTCTGACGGTGTAGGAGTTGGACGAGGGGGTGGGGGCCGCACTGTTGGCGCGTGCGCTCGACGAACCGGCCGGCCTCACGGCCGACCTGTCGGCTCTGCCGGTCCCGGCGGGCGGGCGGGACGTGCGGCGGCCGTCTCCCGGCTGCCGTGGTGGCGCTCGTTGTCGTGTGTGTGCATGGGTGGCCGCCGGGTTCCCGCCGGTGTTCGGTGGTGATCCGGCGCGGTGGTGGGGCGGAAGGGCGGTGGGGGCAGTGGTGCGTGCGCCTGCGGGCGGTTCGGGCGGCTCTTCTCGAACAGGGCGCCGGGAGGGGGGAGTGGGGCCGGCCGGCTTCCCGCTCCCCCCTCCCGGCGCACAAGGCTCAGGACAGGCGGTCGAGGATCCACTCGACGAGGACACCGGAGACGTGGCTGTGCTCGGTGTTCTCGGTGTCGAAGGCGACGTCGTGCAGGTGGAAGCGGTCGGGGCCCTGGTCGTGGAGGTTGAGGTTCGGGTCGACGTCCCAGGTGATGGGGTCGTACGTGACGGCCGAGGCGCTGACCGCGGGGACGAAGGCGCCGCTGCGGTACTCCTCGCTGATCTTCGCCTTGATCGCGTCCGCGACCTTTCCGAAGGAGTCCAGGGTGCCGCCGGGCACCCCGTCCAGGGCCGGGACCTCGCTGGTGGTGGAGCGGCGCAGCTCCAGGCCGACGTGCATGCCGCCGATGCGCTGCTCGGTGCCCCGGTCGGGCTGGAAGCGGGCGGTGGCGCTGGCGACCAGTGCCTGCCAGTCGAAGGCGACCTCGCCGGCGGGCAGCGGGCGGCCGGTGCCGTCGCCGCGGCCGTTGGCGACGCCGAGCAGGCGGGGGCGGCGCGGGAAGTTGCCGAGGTCGGCGAGCTCGCGCACGAACTCGGTGCGCAGGTCGCTGGCGGTGGCGACCTCGCCGGAGTACTTGGCGTCCGGCACCCACGCCCACAGCAGTTGCTGGGCGGCGGGGCTGCGGATCAGGTCGGCCTGGGAGGGCTGGCCGGGCTTGGAGGGGGCAAGCTTCTCGAAGAAGTACGCCATCTGCTGGAGGACCAGCGGGATCCAGGCGCCGTTGTGCGGGGAGTCCCAGGACAGGTAGGTGCCGCTCTGGTGGTCGATGCCCTCGTTCTCCAGCTTGGCGAGGGCGTAGCGGGTGACGATGCCGCCCATGCTGACGCCGCCGACGGTCAGCGGCTCGGAGCCGACGCGTTCGGTGCAGGCCTGCTGGATCGCGGCGATCGCGGCCCGGGCATTGTGCTGGATGCGGGCGTGGCGCTCGTCGAAGCCGATCAGGACGATGTCGTAGCCGCGGGTGAGGAGCTGGTCGAAGAAGCCCGGGCGGCCGGTCTCGTACGGGGTGTTGAAGTGGGCGAAGAGGGTGGGCAGGTCGCTCTTGCCGTAGTTGAAGCCGTCGGCGAACAGGAACGGCTTCTCCAGGTGGGTGCGGCCGTTGCCGTAGTAGACGGCCGCCTCGCCGGCGGGCAGCGGCCATCGTGAACGGGTAGAGCGTGAGGGCGAGTACGGCGGCCGCGGCCGGTAGTGGGCGCCGGGCGGTGGGGCGTGGGGCGTGCGGCACCGTTCCTGGATCGGGGGGATGTGGCGTCTTTCCCCCATCGCGGCCGTCCGGGTGCCGGTTGGGTCGGTCCTGCCCGCCGACGCTGATGGGTGCGGTGGCGTTGTCGTTCCATGTGAGCGTTCCCGGCGTCGAGTGGCCCGGGGTGGTCCGTGCACCCCGCCGCGCGGCTGCCGGCGTTCTGGCCGGACGGCCGCTCTGTGCCCGCCGGGGCGCAGTGCGGCTGGTAGCCGTGGCGTGCGGCCCGCCGGCCTCGATCGGGTCAGCGGGTGAAGCGGCCGCCCAGGTAGCGGTACTCGGGGTCGTCGGCGGGCAGTTCGCCGAGTTCGGCGATCAGCTGCTGCGCGTACTGCTCGGCGTCGTCCTGCGGCTGGTAGCCGAGCGCCCGGGCCGTCGAGAGGTCCCACCAGGCGCGGGTGTTGGCGGAGATGCCGTACACCACGGTGTGGCCGCTCACCGGGCCGGTGAGCGCGGCGTGGACCAGGCGGGCGCAGTCGCCGGGGCTGAGCCAGGTGCCCAGGGCCCGGATGCTGCGCGGCTCGTCGGAGAAGGAGCCGATCCGCAGTGAGACCGTCTGCGTGCCGTGGCGGTCGGCGTACAGCGAGGCCAGGTTCTCGCCGAAGCACTTGGACAGCCCGTAGTAGGTGTCGGGCCGCTGCGGGGTGTCCACCGGCACGGCGGCGCCGTCGGCGGGCCGTTCGGTGAAGCCCACCGCGTGGTTGCTGCTGGCGTAGACGATCCGGTGCACCCCCGCTGCCCGGGCGGCCTCGAAGAGCCGGTAGGTGCCGTCGATGTTGGCGGCCAGGATGTCGGCGAACGGTGCCTCGCCCGGGATCGCGGCCAGGTGCACCACGGCGTCGACCCCCTCCATCGCCGCTGCCAGCGCCTGGGCGTCCTGGAGGTCGGCGGTCAGGGCCTGCGGCTCGCCGGGCACCGGCAGGCGGTCGAAGCAGCGCAGCCGGTACCCGTAGGCGGGCAGCGATGTGCGCAGGCTGGTGCCGATCCGGCCGGCGGCGCCGGTGAGCAGGACGAGTCGGGGCCGGTTCGCCATGTGCTGTGTCCCCCTTGGGCTTCCTCGCGGGCCCGATGCCGGCCCGGCGGCCGCATTCGGTGAATCGCGACTGTACCTGACGGATGGTCGCCGGATGGTCGTCGGCGCCGGGCGGCGGATGCCCGCCCTCTCCCGGCTGTGGCATCGCGTCCGGGCGGCGCATCGTGCATTCTCAGGGTGTCAGGAGCTTGATGGCGACTGCCTGGCGTTCGAGGTAGGACTGCCGTGTCGTGGCCTGCTGTTTGATGCCGATCGATGCGCTGATCAGTGTCTGTGCGGCGGCGGTGGCCTTGGCCCGGTCTGTATAGCTTCGCTGTTGTGACGGCTCGTGAACCCCTCCCCACGCACCGCCTCCAGCACGGCGCAGAAGGTGCTGCGGGGCGTTGACGTCACTGGTGTGCGCGTGATCGTGGTGGGGGCTTCTTGCGGGATTGGTGTTGAGGCGGCGCGCGTGTTGGCCGAGGCTGGGGCGCGGGTGATGCTTGTTGCGCGGGATCCGGCTGCTGGTGCTGCTGTCGCCGGGGCGATTGCGGGCTTGCTCGGGGGTCCGCTGCCGGGTTGTCGTTGTGGATCTCGCTGACCGGGCGTGGCGGTGTCGGCCGGCCTGCTCCGCGCGTCACCTGCGGGCGCCACGACGCCCCGTGCGGGCGGAGGGGCCCGTGCGTGCCGCGTGTTGCGGCTCGCACGGGCCCGTTGGCCCTTGGCCTAGCGGCCGGGCGCCGGCTCAGGCGGGGGTCACCGGCAGCCCAGTGGCGTGGTGACGGAGTGCGTCACGGTGTCCACCGCTACCGTCTTGTTCTCGCTGGGTATGCAGAAGTAGTAGGTGGGATGCGGCTGTTCCACGACGGGCTCGCTCAGGTACAGGGCCTTGAACGCACCGGTGTGTCCCTGTCTGACGGCCAGGTCGTGGGCCTGGCTCTCGGTGAGTGTGAACCCGGAGACGGCGCGGATCCCGATGGGGGTCTTCCACGGCTGCGTGCCCTGGTACTGCCCGTTGGTCGCGTACCGGTACTCGAAGGACTTCGCCGGGTCCTTGGCGCGGAAGTGGATCCACCAGGCCCGCACGTCCTGGGGATGGGTCGTGGGCAGCGGCAGGACGGCCTGCGCGCCGTAGAACTGCGCGTCGGGGTGCTCGTGGTGCGCCCTGTTCACGGCCTCCCGCAGGATCTGTGTGAGCGGGAGGTGGGTGGAGGGCGCCGCGCCGGCGGGCGGGGCGAGGGGCAGCAGGGCGAAGGCCGTGGCGGTGGCCGCGAGCCCGATGCGGCGGCAGGCCCGCCGAGGGCGACGGCGCGTGGGGGTGGTGGGGGTGGTGGGGGTGGTGGTCATGGTCGTCATCTCCTCCGACACGGACCAGGCCGTGGTCACGGTGGAAGCGAGTCGCGGGTTCGGGGTCGGGTTCGGTGCGGGCTGCGTTCGGGGAGCGGAGTTCCTCCGGAGCGGACGTGACGCCCGCGCCCCCGAGGATCAACGGTAGGAAGGACTTCGGGGGCCGTCGCCCGCACTGACCCGCTCAGGTGAACCCGCGCGCCCGAGCGGTGCCCGCCTGGGGTACCGGCGCGCGCTGTCCGCCGGACGGCACGACCCTTGGGGCGCCGGCCCCGCTCCGCGGCGGCGCGGCGACGTCCGTACGTCAGGCGTTGCGGGCGCCGTCACCGCCTGGTACGAGGCGGTGACGGCACGCGCACGCACCCTGGCGGTTCAGTAAAGGGCGTCCCCCATCGGCGAGCCCTCGCCCGTGATGTAGGCGCGGATCGAGGCCAGGTACTCGGTTCGGCCGATGAGCCCGCCGCCGTCGCGGTCCAGGGCGTCGAACGCCGCGTCGGCGTTGCTCGCCCGGTTGTTCAGGGCCTGGCGCAGCGCCGTGAACTGCGAGCGGTCCAGGGCGCCGTCCTGGTCGGCGTCGGCGAGGTCGAACAGGGCGCCCAGGGCGTGGCGGCAGACGTTGTCGAACTTGTCGGCGTCCACCCAGGCGACGTACTCCTCGTAGGTCATCACGCCGTCGCCGTTGGCGTCCATCGCCGCCCACGCCCGTTCGCCGGTGGCGTGTGCGGCGATCACCAGGGGGTCGTCGTGGGTGCGGCCGGTGGCCTGCCGGGCCCGTTCGATGCGCGCGAAGTAGTCGTGCCGGGAGGCGAAGCCGTCCCCGTCGGTGTCGAGCATCGCGTAGACGCGGCCCTTGGGGGTGGTGGTGAGGGCGTCGGCGGGGGCGCGCCGCGGCGCGGCCTGGGGCTGTGGCATGCCGGGTCTTCCTTCGTGTGCGGGGCGGTGGTGGTGGGAGGGGGGCGGGCCGGTCAGTGGGTCCTACGTTGTTGATGGGTTGGACGGGCCGGTCGTATGGTCCTGAGGCCCAGAGACGCCGGGTATGGCTTTCAGTGGGTTGCCCTCGATGGTTCGCCTGACCTGGCCGCCCGGCGTCTCACGACGACTCGGCCGCTGATTAGGAGCTGCGAGCCCCGCGCGGGTGCATCGCTGAGTAGGACCACGCTGGCGAGGTCGTCCGGACGAACAGTGCGCATCGAACGACCGGAGGAACAGGTGGCCCGGATCTGGGCGGGGGCGGACATCGGCAACACCCACCACCACTGCGTGGTGCTGGACGCCGAGGGCGGGCGGCTGCTGTCGCGCCGGGTGCTGAACGACGAGCCGGAACTGCTGGCCCTGCTCGCCGACGTACTCGCCCTGGACGAGGATGTGGTCTGGGCGGTGGACGTCGCGGACGGCATGGCCGCCCTGTGGATCAGCATCCTGCTGGGCCACGGCCAGCAGCTCGTCTACATACCCGGCCTGGCGGTCAACCGGGCCTCGGCCGGCTACCGGGGCACCGGCAAGACCGACGCCAAGGACGCCACCGTCATCGCCGACCAGGCCCGCATGCGCCGCGACCTCACGGTGCTGCGGCCGGACGACGAACACGCCGTCGAGCTGCGGATCCTCACCGGCCGGCGAGCAGACCTGAGCGCCGACCGTACCCGCAGGATCAACCGCCTGCGCGGTCCACTCACCGGTGTCTTCCCTGCGTTGGAGAGATCCCTCGACCTGGACAACCTGGGGCCGCTGATCCTGCTGACCGGCTACCAGACGCCCGCCGCGCTGCGGCGCGCCGGCCGCACCCGGCTGACGACCTGGCTTCGCAACCGCAAGGTTCGCGGCGCCGAGGCCCTGGCCCAGGCCGCCACGGAGGCGGCCGAGCGCCAGCACACCACCGTCCCCGGGGAGAAGATCGCCGCCCAGGGGGTCTGCGCCCTGGCCAAGGAGGTGATGGGCCTCAACGAGCAGATCGCCGAGATCGACAAGCTCATTGCGGCCCGGTTTCGCGAACACCGGCTCGCCGAGGTGATCGCGAGCATGCCTGGCATCGGTCCGCTGCTGGGCGCGGAGTTCCTGGCCGCCACCGCCGGCCACATGAGCCGGTACGGCACCTCGGACCGCCTGGCCAGCCTGGCCGGAGTCGCGCCGGTCCCGCGCGACTCCGGCCACGTCAGCGGCAACCTGCACCGCCCACGCCGCTACCACCGCGGCCTGCAACGCGTCTTCTACACCCCCGCGCTGATCAGCATCCGCAGCTGCGAGGCCTCCCGCCGCTTCTACGAGCGCAAGCGCGCCGAGGGCAAGCGCCACACCCAGGCCGTGCTCGCGCTGGCCCGCAGGCGGGTGAACGTCCTGTGGGCCCTGATTCGTGACGGACGGTGCTACCAAGGCAACCTCCCAGTCACATCAGCGGCTTGACAACAGCATTAGGAGGTCAGGCGCAGGACGAGGGTGGAGTCGAGGGTCGTCTCGCCGACCGGGCTGCCGCAGCCGGCGCCGGTGCTGGTGCCGATCGCGTCGAGGGCATCGCCCGCGAAGCGCGCGCTGTCGGCGCTGACACTGCCGGTGACGACGAGTGAGGCGGTGCCGTTGACCTTCACCACGTCCGTTTTCGTGAACCGGAGGGTGGAGGTGGTCAGGTCGGCCCAGTGGACGGTCGTGGTGGAGGTGTCCCCGTGCTCGTCGCCGGTGCACTCGGTGGCCGGCATGGTGACCGTCCGATCGAACGTGCCGGTGGCCGAGGGCGCGCCGGAGGCGTCCACGCACGAGACGGTGCCGGTCATGGCCAGGGTGTCCGGCAGCGGCAGGTTGGTGCCGCCGGGGTCGACGGCGTCGGCG
The DNA here is from genome assembly GCF_042734825.1 of Kitasatospora sp. NPDC059648. Lineage (NCBI taxonomy): Bacteria > Bacillati > Actinomycetota > Actinomycetes > Kitasatosporales > Streptomycetaceae > Kitasatospora > Kitasatospora sp. NPDC059648. The sequence goes on from NZ_JBHWDU010000121.1 coordinate 7,891, forward strand.
AAGACACCGTGGGCGTTGAGCACGCAGGTGGCGTCGGTGACGGGCGCGACGGGCACCGGGCGGGCCGGGGCGGAGACGCCGGTGATCAGCGGGACCACGGCCAGCAGCGATGCGGCGGCGGCCAGTGAGGCGCCACGGACGGAGATCTTCATATCGGCTTCTCCCAAAGGGGGGTCGGAACGTGCGCAGGCGCGCGGACCCGTCCGGCACGCGGGCCCGCGGTGGGCGCTGCGCCCATGATCGGGGGCCGCGGCCCCGGGCGTGCTGACGGCACGCCAGGAACCGGGTGGAGCATCGTCGGGGCCGGTTCCCGGCGATGGGGCGATGAACGGGGGCGGGCCGGCCCGGGCGGGCCTGTGCCCCGCTGCGGCGCTGGGGCCGCCGCGCCTGTGGTTCGCCGCGTGCCCGTCCGTCGTGCCTGCTGCGCGGCGGTGGGCGCGGGCCCGGTCGAGGCGGGGGTCGAGGCGGGACTCGAACGGCGGGTGGAACGGCGGCGGTGAACGGGATCCCACAGAGGCCCGCGCGGCCGGGTCCCGGGTCTCGAACACCAGGTGCCCGCCGGGCCGCAGCGCCTTTCGGGCGCCGCGCAGCGTGCGCCGCCAGGCCCGCGGTTCGACGATCGCCTGGGCGACGTTCGCGGTCATCGTCGCCAGGTCCACTCGCAGCGGCGGCAGGGCCGACGCGTCGCCGAGGATCCAGCGCACCCGCTCGCCGTGCGGCTTGGCCCGGGCCACCTCGATCGACGCCCCGGCCGGATCGACCCCGACCACCTCGATCCCGCGCTCGGCCAGCATCAGCGCGAAGACCCCGGTGCCGCAGCCGATGTCCAGCACCCGGCGCGCCCCCAACTCCTGTGCCAGACGCAGGTAGGCGTCCAGATCGCCGCGGTCGGGGTCGAGCGGGTCGTAGAGCGCGGCGAGCCGCGGATGCGCGTAGCACCGGTCAGCCATGCCACCGAACGTACTGCCCGCCCGGGCCGTGCGGCCAACGGGTTTGCCGGGGGCTGCGGCGGCGCCCGACTTCCTTTCTGACGTCGCCAGTTCGAGGGATTGCGGTATCCGGCCCGGCGCCGACACGATCCTGCGCAGGGACACGACACAGAAAGGCGTCCGTGCGCCGTCAGATCACCGGGGCCCTCATGCCGGCCGCCGCCGGGACGTTCGCGCTCGCCGCACCCGCCGAGGCGGCGGCCGGGGTGCTGGCGGTGAACGGCGTGCCCCACGGCAACCCCCAGCGGGGCTGCTACCCGACCTCCTCGCCGGTCCTTGTCCACAACCGCACCGACACGACGGTCCTTGTGCACGCCGAGGCCACCTGCCAGGGCCCGGTGACCGCGCAGGTGGAACCCGGCCAGTGCGCCAGGACCTTGGGGGCCGGCTACGTCGTGTTCTGAGCGGCCGGCTGGCCCCGCACCCGCGCCGCTCTGCCGACGGCGAAGCCCGGCCCCGCCGGGCCCGGCCGCCGCTACAGTCCGAACCCATGGAACCCGTCACCACCCGCACCGTCGAGTACCCCGCTGACGGCCTCACCATGGTGGGGCACCTCGCCCTGCCCGCCGGCACCGGCCGCGGGCCCGCCGTCCTGATCGGGCCCGAGGGCACCGGCCTGAACGACTTCCAGCGCCGCCGGGCCGACGCCCTCGCCGAACTCGGCTACACGGCCCTGGCTTTCGACCTCCACGGCGGACGCTGGTTCACCGACCCGAAGGACATGCTGGAGCGCTGCCTGCCCCTGCTCGCCGACCCCGACCGGCTGCGCGGCATCGGTCACGCCGCGCTCGACGTGCTGCGCGTCCAGCCGCGCACCGACCCCGGGCGCATCGCCGCCGTCGGCTACGGCACCGGCGGCGCCGTCGTCCTCGAACTCGGGCGCGACGGAGCCGACTTGAAGGCGATCGGCACCGTCAACGCCCTGACCACCGGGCGTCCCGGCGAGGCGGCGAACATCCGCTGCCCGGTGTGGGCGGGCGTAGGATCCGAGGACCCGATCATGCCCGCCGCCCAGCGGGACGCCTTCGCCGCCGAGATGCAGGCCGCCGGCGTCGACTGGCGCCTGAGCGTCTACGGTGGCGCCCGGCACGCCTTCCACCACCCGCCCGTCGACCAGGTCGTCGTGCCCGGCGTCGCCCACCACCCGCGGCACGCCGAGCGCGCCTGGCGCGACGTCCTCGCCCTGCTCGCCGAATGCCTGCCCGCGGCGACCGGTTGACCTTCGCCGACCGCCGGGTGCGGGAGGCGGAGGGCGCGGCGGGGGCCGTCGCGGGGATCCTGGCCGGCCTGCCCGACGACGCCCTCCCCGCGGCCCCCGGCAGGGCCTGGCGGGTCAGTTCGGCGTTCGCCCGCCCCGTGATCAGGGTCAGCACCCGCCCGGCGACGGCGAGATCCTCGGCCGGGATGCCGTCGTAGAGGCGGACGGAGATGACGGCGGTCTCGGCCGTGGTGCGCTCGTACAGCGCGCGACCGCTGCTGGTGAGCCGCAGCAGTTCGCTGTGCGCCTCCAGCAGCCGTGCGGCGGTCAGCACCACCGCCTCGTCGGCGTGGAGTCCGCGTTGGCGCCCGCTACTGAGGAGCTGGTCGAGCTGAGGGTTGGTCAGGTCAGCGGCTGCGGTTACTGCGTCGACGTGCACGGCAAGGACGCCGTGCACGCGGGCGAGGAGGCGACGCGGCTGAACCTGGTGGCGGCCTGGCGCGAGGCCATCGTCTTCGCCGACGCCGAGCGGGCGGCCCTCGCCCTGGCGGAGGAGGGCACCGGGCTCGCGGATGCGGCGGGCGGGGTGGGCGATGAGGTGTGGGAGAGGGCGGGGGAGCGCGACGACGAGGAGCAACTCGCCGCTCTGGTGGGCCTGATCGCGGTGATCAACGCCTTCAACCGCGTCAACGTCCTCACCCGCCGCCCCGCCGGCGGCTACCGGGCCGGACAGCACGCGGCCCGGTGAACCCGTGTCTCGTGGGCCGGTGTCTGGTGGGCCGGTGTCTGGTGGGCCGGTGTCTGGTGGGCCGGTGTCTGGTGGGCCGGTGTCTTGTGAACTCGCTCCGTTCGTAAGGAGAAACGTCGTGAACCTCGCATTGTGGATCGTCACCGCCCTGCTGGCCGCTGTCTATCTGTTCGGCGGCGCTTTCAAGGTGCTCGTGCCGAAGGAGAGGATCGCTGCCGCCGGGCGCAGCGGGCGCTGGGTCGAGGACTTCGGCGCCGGTGGGGTGAAGGCGATCGGCGCGGTGGAGGTGTTGGCTGCGCTCGGGCTCGTGCTGCCCGCTGTGCTCGGCATCGGGCGGGTTTTCGTGCCGTTGGCCGCGCTCGGGCTGGTGCTGCTGATGGCCGGCGCGGCGGCGGTGCGCCTGCGGCGCCGGGAGTACGGTCTTGTGGCGGTCGAGGTGCTCTACGTCCTGCTGGCCGCGTTCGTGCTCTGGGGGCGTCTGGGTCCGGAGTCGTACCTGCGGTGATCGTTCGGGCTGGTGTCCCCGCTCCGGTCCCGACGCTCCTTTGGCACGGGGCCGTTGCACGCCTGGGCCGCTTTGGCGGGCATGCGGGGGCGGGGGCAGGGGCAGGGGCGCGGGCGTGGCGGCGGTGGTGCCGGCGCACCGGCGGGTGGCGGCCTGCACGGGGCAGGGCGGCGGCGCCACGGACGCGGCGCTGACCGGGGGCCGGCTGCTGCCGGTGTCGATGGTGAACGGGGCGGTGCTGTCCGAGCCCGCCCCGCAGCCGGCGCAGTGGATCGTGGGGGAGCTGTCCGGACCCGGCGCGTACCGGGACGGGTGTGCGGTGGCGACCCGCGCTGACATGCTCGTGTTCGATGGCGAGGCCGCCATCGCACCTACGCGGCCGTGGTGCGGCCGGGGGAGGGCCTGCGGGTGCGCCGTGGCCGGGACCGGCCACGGCGCGGGCGGCGGGACGTGCGTCTCCTGCACCCCGTTCGACGGCCCCACCCGCGGGCACTGGTCGGCCTGGCCGGGGGTGTCCTTCGTCACCGTCTCGCCCGGCGACGCGGGGACGGTGGTGGTGGAGGGCGACGACGGCCACCTCTACGGGCCGCCGCACCGGCGGGGTGGGCACTTTGGCGGCGGCCGCGAGGCCGCCTTCGTCCCGTACGCCTACCCGGGCCCGCTCTCGTCGCCGGGCCCGCTCCCGTCGCCTGGCCCGCTCCTGCCGCCCGGCTGTGCCCCTGCGCCCCCGGCGGCGACTGCCGCCCGGCCGCGGTGGACCGCTGACCCGTTCGGCCCGGCCGGCCGGTACTGCTCTCGTATCCCGGGGCGCGTGCCCGTGGGGGGTGAGGGCGAGCGCCGGGCATCCCCGGGTGTGCCTGTGCGCTGCAGGGCCTCGGGCGCTATGGGGCCCGGGGGGCCGGTACTGCTCTCGTATCCCGGGGCGCGTGCCCGTGGGGGTGAGGGCGAGCGCCGGGCATCCCCGGGTGTGCCTGTGCGCTGCAGGGCCCTGTGGCGGCCGGGGCCCGGTGGGCCGGTACTGCTCTCGTATCCCGGGGCGCGTGCCCGTGGGGGGGTGAGGGCGAGCGCCGGGCGCCCCGGCCGGTTGTGCCTGTGCGCTGCAGGGCCTCGGGCGCTACGGGGCCCGGGGGGCCGCTACTGCTCTCGTATCCCGGGGCGCGTGCCCGTGGGGGGTGAGGGCGAGCGCCGGGCGTCCCCGGGGCGGGCGGGGCCTGGGTGCGGGCGCCCTGGGGTGCGGGCGTCGTCGGGGCGGGGTGGGTGGTATGCCTCCGGGGCGCCGGCGCCGGCGCCGGTGGAGTGGCCCGTGGTGGGCGGGCGGGTGCGTGAGGGCACCCGTCCGGGTGAGAGCGGGCTGTGGAAGGCGATCCGGTCGTCGCGGGCCGGCGAGTGCCGGGCGCGGTAGGCGCTCCAGGGCAGGGCCGCCACGGTCTTGCGCCGTGCTGGGCGGCGCTTGCGCCGGCCCGGGCGGGTACGGGCTCCACCGTCCGGACGGCCCCCGTACAGGTAGCAGGCGAAGCGTGCGGCGTGCAGGTTGGATCCGTGAGCCGCGGACCGGATGAGCGGCTCGCCCGGCGCTGGGCCCGCCGCTTCCCCCTGCGGGGGCGTCGGGCGCCGCGCCGGATGGTTTCCCGTCACCGTGGCCGCAAAGGGGGCTCGCTGCGGTCCCGCCGTATTCACAGCGAATATCCGCAGGGGAAAAGGACGGCGGCAGAGTCCCGCCCACGCGTGCGAGCGGCGTGAACGGGTCGATGATCCGACCAGAACCCCCCGATTCGGTAGTCGACCCCTCACTACCGGTACCGTTCCGGACGCCATGGTGTTCATCACTGTCCCTCCTGCCGTCACGCTCCTCAGGCTTGTCCCGATGACCCTTCACCAGCGAAAACGTTCGAGAAACACCGAAACGACATTCGAAACGCACGGCGGCCGTCGAATACGGCATCGATGATGAGAATTTCCTTTGACCGCACCTTCGCTGCATCCAGCCGACTCCCAGTGGAGTCATGGTGAGTGGGCGCGCCCACCAGGTGACGACCGCGTCACCGCCCGTAGCAAGCGATACGCGCCCCCCAGGAACACGGAGCCGAGGAACCCACCCCCATGGACGCACGCCACGACACGGCCGGCCCAGGCACGCTGCACCGCCCCCATCCGGGGCTCGCCGCAGGCTGGCCGGTGGCCCAGCCCGCCAACCCCCGAAGCCTGCTCGACGTCATCGCGACCACGGCCGACGCGCACCCGCACGCACCCGCGCTCGACACCGGTGACACCGTCCTGGACTACCGCGCCCTGATGCACGAGGTCGACGCCCTCGCCGGCGTCCTGGCAGGCCACGGCATCGGCACCGGCGACCGGGTCGGGGTCCGTATCCCCTCCGGCACCGCCGACCTGTACGTCTGCGTCCTGGCGGTGCTGCGCTGCGGCGCCGCCTACGTGCCGGTGGACGCCGACGACCCCGACGAACGCGCCGACATGATCTGGCAGGACGCCCAGGTCTGCGCGGTCCTGGGCGCCGGACGCCGTCTCTTCGCCGGCCCCGCCGCCCGCCCCTCGGGCCGCCCCGCCTGGCCCCGCCCGGCCGACGACGCGTGGATCATCTTCACCTCCGGCACCACCGGCCGCCCCAAGGGCGTGGCCGTCACCCACCGCAGCGCCGCCGCGTTCGTCGACGCCGAGGCCCGCCTCTTCCTGCGCCAGCACCCGCTGGGCCCCGGCGACCGCGTCCTGGCAGGCCTGTCGGTGGCCTTCGACGCCTCCTGCGAGGAGATGTGGCTGGCCTGGCGCCACGGCGCCTGCCTCGTCCCCGCCCCCCGCTCCCTGGTCAAGGCCGGCACCGACCTGGGCCCCTGGCTGGTCGAGCGCCGCATCACCGCGATCTCCACCGTCCCCACCCTGCTCGCCCTGTGGCCCCAGGAGTGCCTGGAGCGGGTGCGCCTGATCATCGTCGGCGGCGAGGCCTGCCCGGCCGAACTCGTCGAACGCCTGGCCGTGCCCGGCCGCGAGTTCTGGAACACCTACGGCCCCACCGAGACCACCGTGGTGGCCACCGCCGCCCGCATGCTGCCCGGCCAGCCCGTGCGCATCGGCGCCCCGCTGGACGGCTGGGAGATCGCCGTCGTCGACCAGGCCGGCAACCCCGTGCCCTGGTACGAGAGCGGTGAACTGCTCATCAGCGGCGTCGGCACCGCCCGCTACCTCGACCCCGCCAAGGACGCCGAGAAGTACAGCCCCCACCCCGCGATCGCCTCCCCGCGCGTCTACCGCAGCGGCGACCTGGTCCGCAACGACCCCGAGGGCCTGATCTTCCTCGGCCGCGCCGACGACCAGGTCAAACTCGGCGGGCGCCGCATCGAACTCGGCGAGATCGACGCCGCTCTCCAGGCCCTGCCCGGCATCCGCGCCGCGGCCGCCGCCGTGCGCAAGACCCCGGCCGGCGCCGACCTGCTGGTCGGCTACCTCGTCACCCAGCCCGGCACCGGCCCCGACCTCGCCGACGCCCGCCGGCAACTGCTCGAACGCCTGCCCGCCCCCCTGGTGCCCGTGCTCGCCGTCGTCGACTCCCTGCCCACCAAGACCTCCGGCAAGGTCGACCGAGGCGCCCTGCCCTGGCCGCTGGCCACCACCGGCGCCACCCCCGCGCGGCCCGCCGAGGAACTGGACGCCACCACCGCCTGGCTCGCCGGCCACTGGGAACGCCTGCTCGGCACGGCCCCCGGCCGCGCCGACGACTTCTTCGCCCTCGGCGGCTCCAGCCTCACCGCCGCCCGCCTGGTCTCCGAACTGCGCGCCCGCCACAGCGGCGTCTCCGTCGCCGACCTCTACGCCCACCCGGTGCTCGGCGACCTCGCCCACTACCTCGACTCCCTCGCCCCGGCCCCCCGGGCCGCGACCGCGCCAGGGCCCCAAACCGCCGCGCCCGCCCGACCCCCACGACCGGTGCGCCCCACCCCGCGCAGCGCCGCCCTGTGGCAGACCCTCATGCTGCTCGCCATGTTCGCCCTCGCCGGACTGCGCTGGGTGATCGTCCTGATCGCCGTCGACAACCTGCTGGGCACCCACCTGCCGTGGGCCCCCCACACCTCCTGGTGGCCCGTCGCCGCAGGCGCGGCCGCCTTCTACAGCGCCCCCGGCCGCACCCTGCTCGCCGCCGCCGGAGCCCGCCTGATCACCGCCGGCATCCGCCCCGGCAGCCACCCCCGCGGCGGCCACGTCCACCTGAGGCTGTGGGCCGCCGAACGCTACACCGCCATGTTCGCCACCGGCTCCCTGTCCGGCACCCCCTGGGCCCCGCGCTACGCCCGCATGCTCGGCTGCCGCGTCGGGCGCGGCGTCCAACTGCACACCGCGCCCCCGGTCACCGGACTGGCCCGCATCGGCCCCGGCGCCTGCCTCGAACCCGAGGTCGACATCGCCGGCTGGTGGCTCGACGGCGACACCCTCCAACTCGGCCGCATCGACATCGGCGAAGGCGCCAGCATCGGCCACCGCGCCACCCTCATGCCCGGCGCCCGCATCGGCGCCGGAGCCCGGATCGCCCCCGGCACCTGCGTCACCGCCACCGTCCCGCCCGGCGAACACTGGCACGGCTCCCCGGCCCGCCCCTCCACCGAGACCCGCACCCCCTGGCCCGCCGGCCCCTCCCGCCCCCGACGGATCTGGAACGCCGCCTACGGCCCCGCCCTCGTGCTCTTCGGCCTCGTCCCCGTCGCCTCCGCCCTGCCCGCACTCTTCCTCGCCTACCCGCTGGTCGCCACCGAGCCCACCCTGGGCGCCGCCCTGCTGCGCCTGCTGCCGCTGACCGTGCCGCTCGCCGTGCTGACCGTCATCTGCCACGCCACGCTGATAGCCCTGCTGATCCGCCTGTTCTCCCTGCCGCTGCGCCCCGGCTTCCACCCGGCCACCGGCCGCGTCGCGTTCTGCGCCTGGGCCGCCTCCGGCCTGAGCGACAGCGCCCGGCGCACCCTGTTCCCCCTCTACGCCAGCCTCTTCACCCCGGTGTGGCTGCGCCTGCTCGGCGCGAGGATCGGCCACCGGGTGGAGGCCTCCACCGTGCTCGCCCTGCCCACCCTGATGCGGGTCGACGACGGCGCCTTCCTCGCCGACGACACCCTCGTCGCCCCCTACGAGCTGCGCGGTGGCTGGCTGCACCTGGGCCGCTCCCACGTGGGACGCCGCTCCTTCGTCGGCAACTCCGGCATCGTCGGCCCCGGCCGCTCGCTGCCCGGCAACTGCCTGGTCGGCGTGCTCTCCGACACCCCCGCCCACGCCCCCGAGGGCTCCTCCTGGCTGGGCCGGCCCGCCTTCGCCCTGCCCCGGGTGGCCGAAGGAGGCGGCGAGGCCCGCACCTACGACCCGCCCAAGCGCCTGGTGTGGGCGCGCGCCGGCGTCGAGGTCTGCCGGATCGTCCCGGTGGTCATCGCCGCCCTGCTCGCCGACCTGGTCTTCGCCGCCCTGCAGGCGATCCGCGACGGCTACGGGCTGGGCGCGGCCTTGGGCGCCGCCGGCCCGGTGCTGGTCGCCGCCGCGATCGCCGCCTGCACCATCGCCACCCTCGCCAAGTGGCTGCTGGTGGGCCGCTTCCGGGTCGCCGAGCACCCGCTGTGGTCGTCCTTCGTCTGGCGCAACGAGCTCTACGACACCTTCGTCGAGGAACTCGCCATGCCCTTCGGCGGCGCCGCCATGACCGGCACCCCCTACCTGAACCTGTGGCTGCGCAGCCTCGGCGCCAGGATCGGGCGCGGCGTGTGGTGCGAGACCCACTGGCTGCCCGAGAGCGACCTGGTCACCGTCGAGGCGGGCGCCAGCGTCAACCGCGGCACCGTGCTGCAGACCCACCTGTTCCACGACCGGGTGATGCGCCTGGGCCCCGTCCACCTGGGCGCCGGCTCCACCACCGGGCCGCACTCCATCGTGCTGCTCAACTCCTCCCTCGGCGCCCGCACCACGGTCGGCCCCGCCTCCCTGGTCATGCGCGGCGAGAACGTCCCCGGCGACACCCGCTGGCTCGGCAACCCCGTCGCCGCCTGGAACGCCGACCCCACCCCGCCCCCCGGCCGCCGCGCCACCCGCGCCACCCGCGCCACCCGTGCCCGGCGCAGGAGCGCCGTGACGTAGTCCGCCCCGGGCAGCCGGCCGGCGGTGCGCTCACGGTCCCACCCGTGAGCGC
>NZ_JBHWDU010000122.1:0-17239 GCF_042734825.1 Kitasatospora sp. NPDC059648
AGCAGGCGGCGGTACTTGTCGAAGTCGTAGCCCCGGTCGGCGAACAGCCGCCGGGGCCTGCGCCGCGGGCGTCCTCGCAGTCCTCGAATCGGCGGGATCGCGTCCAGCAGGGGCAGCAGCTGGGTGACGTCGTGGCGATTGCCCCCAGTGAGCGTCACGGCTGCTGCCCATGGAGCACACCGGCCTGTCCGCAGCCCGCCCGGTCCGCGGCGAGGTCCGCTGGAGCCCGCTGAACATCACCCACCGCTCGACCCGCACCGGCCCCGTGCTGCACGTCGCCGGTGAATTCGACTACGCCCAGGCCGCAGCCCTTCGATACACGTTGAGCAACTTGCCTGCAGCCGGGGCAGTGCCTGGTCCTCGACCTGTCCGACCTGGCGTACTGCGACTCCACCGGAATCACCACGCTGCTCGCTGCACGCCAGCGCGCCGAGGCGGCCCACGCCGAACTCGTGCTGGCCGCCGTCCCTGCCCCCCTCCTACTGGTCCTCACCAGCACCGGACTCGACGAGCAGGTTTTTCTCCTGCGCCCCACCGGGGAAACGCACTGAGCGGCAAACAGCTCAGCTGCCCGTACGGTCCGTCCATCCATCCCCGGGACACTGGGACGCCGGGGGCGCGCCGCCACCCCTGCCGTTCATGGCCGGCGTACGCGAGCTGTGGCCGGAGGCTGGATCGCCGACGGCGACGCGCACGGACTCGGGCATCGTCGAAGCCCCGGCGCGCGGTGGGGCCTCACCGCGGGCTCAGCCTTGCCAGCCCGCCCGGGCCCCCGCTGCGGCCAGGACCGCGCACGCCGCCAGGTTCGTGAGCGGATAGGAGACCAGGACGGCCACGAATTCCCGCAGGGTCGCGCTGGGCCGGTAGTAGGCCGCGGTCGGCGCGCCGTGTGCCTCGCCCGGGACCCCGGCCCGGCGCGCGAGGATGCCCGCCCGCAGCACGTGGAAGTCGTTGGTCACGATGGCGCAGCGGTAGTCCGGGCGGACCCGCTCCATCAGCTCGCGACTGAACCGGAGGTTCTCCCCGGTGTTCGTCGAGGCGCGTTCCTGGAGGATGTGCTCGTCGGGGACGCCCCGCCCCGCGAGGTAGCCGGCCATCGCCTCGGCCTCCGGCACGCGCTCGTCCGAGCCCTTGCCGCCGGAGACCACCAGGATCGGGGGCCGTCCTCGGGCCGCCTGGCGCCGGTACAGGGTCAGCGCCCTTCGCAGGCGCGCGGCCAGGAGCGGCGGGACGGTGGACCCGTTCGTCAGGCCGGCGCCGAGCACGACGACGAAGTCGACCGGGCGGCGTGCCGTGACCCGCTGGTAGAGCGCGGCGTAGCCGGCGAAGCAGAAGACGAGGAACGACAGGTAACCGGCCACCAGCAGGGCGGCGGTGGCAGCCGCGCGCAGCAGCCCCTGGTCGGTGCGCGCGGCGACGACCGCGAGCGCGAGCACGGCCAGGACCCCGAGGCCTGCCAGCAGTGACAGGAGGTTGGCCGGGCGACCGCCTTCGGTGCGGACCATCCGGATGCCGTTGGCCATCAGGGCCCCGGCGACGGCCGTCGCACTCACCACCGCCGCGACACCGGTGGCCCCGGCCACCGCCTGGGCCAGCGGGCGGTGGAAACGGTCGAGCTCCAGGAAGGAGCCGGCGAACAGGAGGAGAGTGCTCAGGCCCAGGAGCACGCCGTTGCCGAAACGACGCCGGTCATCACGGAAACGCCGCACGAAGAGCAGCAGGAGCAGAGCGGCTGCCAGGAGAAGGAGGGAAATCACTTCGGCTCCTTGCAAGGGGTGCTGGGGCGACGGCTGCCGCCGGCGTTCGGGCTGACGGACATCTTCCCCGTCGCCGACGTCTGATCCGGGCGCCCGGGCCGAGCCTTGGCCGTTCAGTCGCACGCGCCATGCCATGTGCCGGTGGAGGGACTGTGCACGCCGGAGGGGGAGCATGCACCATGGACGACTGGATTGCAGGGGCCCGGGATAGACGAACGGAATCTCCTCCGCCGTTGCCGCGATGCCTCTTACGGTGCCTGCACGTGTACAGGTACTGGAACGTGGCATGGAAAGCGAGCCCGATGTCCTGTCTGTCGTCGCCGACGGTGCCCGCCTTTTCGCCCGGGTGGCCTGGTCTGGCGCCCGCCGTGGCTGCCCCGTTCGCGGTGGAGGGAGTGGACCTCGATGTGCCGGCCGCCGTCGACGAGGCCGATGGCCGAGCACATCCCCTCGATCAGGGAGCGCCGGACGAAGTCCGGCTCCCGGCTGATGGGCGCGTTCGACAGCGGAGGAAGCAGCAGATTCGCGGTGTCGCCGACACAAAAGCGGCTCCATAGGCGCGATCCCAAGAACCGGTGCGCTCGGTCATCTCGCGTGCCGGTCCCGTTACCCGCCAAGAGACCGTGCGATCAGTGGACTACCGCGTGAGCGTCCCCCACGCGGGCCAGCGGACCCACCGCCCTCGGGGCCGGGCCGGGACGACCGCAACGAGTTGGAAGACCGGGCTCTGCCGGCGGGCTCCACGGCGCAGCGCAGCCGGACCACTCTGGCGAGGGACGTAGCAGCACGGGGCTTCCCGTATGGTCGGGCCGACCACGTACGGCGGATACTTGAGACATCCCCGAAGGAGGTCACGATGGGACACGAGCGCAAGGTCATCGACTGCCGCGACTTCCCCAGTGAGTCCGGCTGCTCTCTGGCGATCTCCGGTACCGCCGACGAGGTGGTCCGGGCTGCCGCCGAACACGCCGCCTCCGTCCACGGCGAGGCGGACACCCCACAACTGCGCGACCAGCTTCGCGCGGCGCTGAAGGACGAGGTCCCGATGCACGCCTGAACTGCCGGCGGGCGCACGCCGCCCGCTGACGAGCGCCGGTCCATGGGGTACCGGAGTGACGGCTCGCTCCGGGAGGACGACACTGGTGACGTGAACGGCGAGACGGAGTGGGGACCAGGAGCCCTGCGCCCCGCTCGGCGGGCGGAACCATGGAGGTCACCGACCGTCGGTGTCGAAGAGGAGTACTTCCTCGTGGACGCGGGCACCCGCGCCGTGGTGCCCGCCGGCCCGCAGCTGGTTTCCAGGGCCGCCCGGGTCCGGGGGGAGCTGGTGTGCGGGGAGTTCATGGATTTCCAGGTCGAGGCCCGGACACCGCCGTGTGCCACGATGGACGAGCTGTCCGGGTGGGTGACGGGGCTACGCCAGGAGCTCGCCGACTACGCCGGGGCCGAGAACCTGAAGCTCTGCCCCAGTGCCACGCCCGTGATCGGGGGCGCAGGCCCGGCACCGGTGGGCGACCATCCCCGGTACCGCGACGGGGTGGAGCTCTTCCGGACGATGGTGGACGACCTTGCTGTCTGCGCCCTGCACGTCCATGTGTGCCTGCCTGACCGCGAGGTGGCGGCGCTGGTCGGCAACCACCTGCGGCCGTGGCTGCCGCTGCTGGTGGAGATGAGCGCCAACTCGCCCATCCATGCCGGGCGGGACACCGGGTACGCGAGCTGGCGTTCGGTGCTGCGGCTGCGCTTCCCTTCCCTGGGACCGCCTCCGCGGGTCGACTCCTTCGACGACTACCGGCGCGTCGCAGCGGCGATGGCGGAGGTCGGCGGAAGTTCCTTCGCCGAGCTGCCGTTCTGGGACGTCAGGCCCCATCCTCGCCTGCCCACCGTGGAAGTCCGATGCATGGACGTCCCCGCCGAGATCGGCGATTCGGTCGCTCTCGCCGCGGTCGTCCGGGGGCTGGTGGTCACATCCGCCCGCCTGGTGGAATCCGGTGAGCCGGGTCCGCGGCTGCGCGGCGAGCTGCTGCGCGGCGCGTACTGGTATGCCACCCGGGACGGCTGGCCCGGCCCAGGGGCGGACGCGCTGAGCGGGCGGATGCTGCCCGCCAGGGAGCGCGCCGGGCGGCTGGTCGAGCACATCGGCGCCGCCCTGGAACACATGGGGGACTTGGAGCGGGTCACCGCCTTCGTCGACCGGCTGGCCACCCGGGGCAGCGGCGCCCACCGCCAGCGTGCCACGCACCGGACGGGCGGCCTTCGCGCCGTCGTGGACGACCTCGCCGACTGCATGCTCCTGCCCGACCCTCCAGCCGTACCCAAGCCGCCGGCCTGAGGCCGGCTCCCCTGGCACGCCGAGCCGCGGGCCGCCGTCGCACGTTGCTCCCGCACACCGGAAGTGGGGGCCTGCTCAGCTGGTCCTGGGTCTCAGCGGCGGCGCAGTGGCCGGTAGCAGAGGCAGCGGTGCAGGTCGGGAGCGGGGCTGCGGCGTGCGTCGGGCCGGTCGCCCGGTACCTGCACTACCAGCTGCTGCGGCCCATTACACAATGAGCATGTCATGTCCGCCCGGTGTCAGAAGCCCCACGCCGTGGCAGCCATCCAGCACGAAGGACTGCGGTCACTGCCGGCCGATCTTGGTGACAGTCTGTGCGCGAATGTGACGCATATCGTGTTTCGGCACACAGGTGGACGCCGTCGCTCCCACACCAGGGTGGCCACCCCCGCCTCGTCGTGTTCCTGCGGCAGCAGCGCGAGAGCCGGATTCACCCGGTCGCGCGCCGCGGCCACACCGAACCCGCCGTGTGCGGCGCGCAGCAGTTCGCCGGTGCCGAGCAGGACGCGCCGGGCCGTCGGGTGGAGCTGGCACAGCAGGGACAGCCCTGCCTCGCCGCCGCGTGCGACGGCGGTCGTGGTCGCGTACTCGATCTGGTGAGCCAGTGCCTCGGTGCGGGTCCGGGTGTCGTCCGGGGAGGTGTGCTCGCCGTGCTCGGCCAGGTCGTCCGGGACGGAGAGTTCGCCCAGGAGCCGGTCGGGGTCGACCACGACCACCACGCCCGCCAGTTCGATGAACTCGGCCGTCGGGCGGCCGTCCATCTCACCGCCCGCGATCACCTCGACTGCCGGGTGCGGGTCACTGCCGCCCCACAACTCGACGACGGCCAGCCCGTGCTGCCCCTCCTCGGCCAGGCGCCACAGCTCGGGCAGCAGGTCCTCGCGCGCTGTGCGGTGCCGTCCGGGGACGGGAGCACCGACTCCCGGACGGCACCGGCCTCGTGGAGGAGTTCTACCAGCGGCTGCGCGACGGGGCCGGGTTGAGCTTGGCGGCGAGCGCCGAGAGGAAGGTCGGGAGCCGGTCGACCATGTTCTTGGGGACCGGGGTGGTCTGGACGGTGCCCCGGCGCACGTCCTCGACGACGAGGGTGTAGGTGCCGTTGTCCTCGACGAGTTCGGCGGCGTAGAGCAGTGTTGCGGTGGAGGTTTCCATCAGGGGTCCTAGGCTTGGGTGTCGTTGAGCCAGGCGGTCCACGCCTTGGTGGCCTGCTCTTCGTCGGCGTCCTCGGCGAAGAGGTGGTGGCCCAGCCAGATCGGCACGTTCCAGGTGCTGCCGTTGAAGAACCGGTACAGCGCGTCCGGGCCGCGCAGGCCGAGGAAGTCGGGGCTGAGCCAGTCGACGACGACCTCCTCGGAGCGACCGTCAGTGCCCGGGGCGTGGAGCGAGAGCCGGTCGCCGACGGCCGCGTCCTCGGCGAGGCCGAGGCGGCGGCGCAGGGCGGCGAAGTCGGCCGGGTCGGCGGTGGGTTCGGGGCGCTGGGCCCTGACGTAGACGGCGGGGCGGCCTGCGAAGTGCCGCAGGTACTCGGCGAGGGCGTGCTGGTAGAAGTCGACGTGCTTCTCGGCCGCGTCCGACTTGGCGTCCCACCTCCAGGCGTCGTCGACGACGCCTGTGTGCACCCAGTGGATTCCCATCCGCAGGTGGCTCGTCCCGTCGTCGGCCGGCTCGATGTGGTAGCTGAGCGTGTTGGAGAACCCGCCGTCCTGGGTCGCCCGGACGGCGAAGTGCTGCGGCGGCTCCCAGGCCACGACGGTGGAGTCACCGCGGGTGGCCTTTCCGCCGACCCGCGGCTCGACCTCCATCGGGTACAACCAGCCGAGGTTCCCGGCGCCGGTGGCGACGGCGTGCCAGACCTGCTCGGGCGTGGCGGGCAGGTCCTGCTCCCGGCGGATCTCGAACTCTCGGGCCATGGTCAGTTCTCCTTCGTCGTCGTTCGGGGGTGTCAGTAGGCGAGCGGGAGCGCGCTCAGCCGCCGCTGCAGTGGGTTGGGCCGCCATTCGAGCTCCGCCCCCTCGGCCAGCCGCAGCTGCGGGAGTCGGCGCACCAGGGTGCCGATCGCCACCTCGGCCTGGAGCTTGGCCAGCGGCCCGCCGAGGCAGAAGTGCGGGCCGTGGCCGAAGCTCAGGTGCCGGTTGTCGGGGCGGGTCAGGTCGAGCCGCTCGGGGTCCGCGAAGCGCTCGGGGTCGCGGTTGGTCGCGGCGAGGAACAGGTACACCAACTCGCCCTCGCGCAGCGTGCGCCCGCCGATCTCCAGGTCCTCCGCGACGACCCGGACGATCGCCTGGGTCACCGTGTCGTAGCGGGCCAGCTCATCCACCGCGCTGCGGATCATCAAAGGGTCCGCGCGCAGCCGGGCCAGCTGGTCGGGGTGGCGCAGCAGGGCC
The DNA here is from genome assembly GCF_042734825.1 of Kitasatospora sp. NPDC059648. Classification (NCBI taxonomy): domain Bacteria; kingdom Bacillati; phylum Actinomycetota; class Actinomycetes; order Kitasatosporales; family Streptomycetaceae; genus Kitasatospora; species Kitasatospora sp. NPDC059648. The sequence goes on from NZ_JBHWDU010000122.1 coordinate 6,471, forward strand.
AGCACGCCGTTGCCGACCAGGTGCGTGGTGGTCTCGCCGCCGGCCGTGGTCAGGACGAAGCAGGTGGAGAGCAGTTCGGAGTCGGTGAGCCGGTCGTCCTGCGCCTGGGTGGCGACCAGCGCGCTGATCAGGTCGTCGCCCGGGTCGGCCCGGCGGCGGCGGACGAGTCCGGCGAGGTACTCGTCGAACTCGTCGAGAGCCGCCTCGGACTTGTCGATGTCCTCGCCGATCCGGCCGAAACGGTGGAACCAGGACTCGACCTGCGGGCGGTCCCCGGGCGGGATGCCGAACAGCTCGCTGACGACGGACATCGGCAGCGGGGCGGCGACCGCCTCGATCAGGTCCGTGGTCGGCCCGGCCTGGACGGCCCGGTCGATCAGCTGGTCGACGATCCGCTGGACGCCGTCGCGCAGGGCTTCGACGCGCCGGGCGGTGAAGGCCCGGTTGGCCAGCTTGCGCAGCCGGGCGTGGTCCGGCGGGTCGGTGTTGGTCATCACCCGGCCGAGCCGGTCGGTGAGCCTGCTCAGCGCCTTCAGGTCGCCGCCGAGCGCGCCGTAGGCGCGGGTCATCCGGTCCCGGTCGTTGGACAGCCGCAGGTCGCTCAGGGCGGCCTCGACGTCGGCGTACCGGGTGAGGTACCAGACGCCCTGGGTGTTGCGGTGCACCGGGCTCTCGCGCCGCATCCGGGCGTAGACCGGGTACGGGTCCCGCCGGGCCTCGGGCGTGAGCAGGGCCGCGGCGAGGTCTTCCTCGGGCCGGGCGGGGCCCGCGGTGCCGCGGGCCCCGTCCATGGTGTCGGTGGTGGTCACGTCCGCTACCGCTGGGCGTCCATGGCGTCGGCGAGGCTCTTGGGCCGCATGTCGGTCCAGGAGGTCTCGACGTACTCCAGGCAGGCGGCGTGGGTGTCGGGGCCGTGGGCGACGGTCCAGCCGTCGGGGACGTCCGCGAACTGCGGCCACAGCGAGTGCTGGTTCTCGTCGTTGACGAGCACGAGGAAGGTGCCGTCCTGGTCGTCGAAGGGGTTGGCCATGGTTCAGTCCTCCTGGTGGGAAAGGGTGGTGTTGTCGGCATCACGGCGGTCGCAGGAGTCACGGCTGTCGCAGGCGTCCCGGCTGTCACCGAGCGCCTCGGCGAGCCTGGCGGCCAGGATCGGTCCGATCTGGGCCAGCGAGCCGGCCTGGGTCATCCGGTCGTGCCGGGTGGTGATCTCGTGCGATTCGATCCGGCCGGTGACGTAGGGGCGCCAGGTCCGGGGCCCGGCGTCGTCCTCGGTCCGGTCGATCGTGGAGTTGAACAGCAGCAGGTCCCCGTCGTACCGGCCTGGGACGAAGTCGACCGCCAGCCGGGCGTTGTTGATCATGATGTCGACGATGACCTCGACCTGTCGCTCGGTCAGGCCCTGCAGCGCGCTGCCCCGCCGGTTCAGCACCTCGGCGACCTCGGCGAAGGTGATCTCCCGGTCACCCAGCTCGTCCGGGTCGACGTCGAGAACCCCGACGAGCACGTCCCGCACGGTGGGCACCGGAGCCACCTCGAACTTCACGTCCTTCACCGGGTAGGCGTCGAGCACCGCCAGCAGCGCGGTCCGCTCGCCGCGCGACTGCAGCTCGCAGGCCAGCGCGTGGGCGATCAGCCCGCCGGCCGACCAGCCGAGCAGCAGGTACGGGCCCTCCGGCTGGATCTTCCGGATGTGGTCGGCGTAGTCCGCCGCCATCTCCTCGAAGGAGGTCGGCAGCGGTTCGGGCCGGCCGAGGCCACGCGCCTGGATCGCGTAGACCGGGTGTTGGGGGCCGAGGTGGTTCAGCAGGCCGCTGTAGGACCAGCTGATGCCGCCGCCGGGGTGGATGCAGAACAGCGGAGTGCCCGTCCCGGTCGACCGCAGCGGCAGCACCACGTCCAGTGCGTCGGCGGGATCGTCCAGGAGCAGGCGTTCGCTGAGCCCGGCCACTGTCGGCGCCTCGAACAGCATGCGCAGGCCCAGTTCCAGGCCGAGGGTGTCCCGGACCCTGGACGCCAGCCGCGCGGCCAGCAGCGAGTGCCCGCCGAGGTCGAAGAAGTTGTCGTCGATGTGCACCTGCTCCCGGCCGAGGACCTCGGCGAACAGGCCGCACAGCAGTTGCTCCTGCGGTGTCCGGGGGCCGCGCCCGGCGCCCGTCGCACCGTACTCGGGGGCGGGCAGGGCGGCCCGGTCCAGCTTGCCGTTGGTGGTCAGCGGCAGCGCGTCCACGGTGACGAACGCCGCCGGCACCATGTAGTCGGGCAGTTCGCGGCGCAGCCGGCCGGACAGCTCGCCCGGCTCGGGCGCGCCCTCGGGGGTCGGCACCAGGTAGGCGACCAGCCGCTTGTCGCCCGGCCGGTCCTCGCGGGCGACCACGGCCGCCTGGGCGACGCCCGGGCAGCCCGCCAGGACGGCCTCGATCTCTCCGGGTTCGATCCGCAGGCCGCGCAGCTTGACCTGGTGGTCGGCGCGTCCGGCGAACTCCAGCGTGCCGTCGGCCCGCCACCACGCCAGGTCGCCGGTGCGGTACATCCGGCTCCCGGCCGGCCCGTACGGGTCGGCGGTGAAGCGCTCCGCCGTCAGGCCGGGTCGGCCGTGGTAGCCGCGGGCCACGCCCGTCCCCGCGAGGTACAGCTCGCCGACCAGGCCCGTGGGCACCGGCCGCAGGTGGTCGTCGAGGACGTAGGCGCGCATGTTCGCCATCGGCCCGCCGATCGGCACGGTCGCGGCGGGTTCGGGGAGGGTGCGCACCGGGTGGCAGGTGGCCAGGGTGGTGGCCTCGGTGGGCCCGTAGCCGTTGACCACCTCGATGCCGGGGCAGGCCGCCAGGACCCGGGCGGCGGCGGCCGGGGAGACCACGTCGCCGCCGGTCCAGACCTCGCGCACCCCGGCGAGCAGGCCCGGGCGCTCCTCGGCGACCAGCCGGAACAGTCCGGCCGTCAGCCACAGTCCGGTCACCCCGTGCGCGGTGATCGTGTGCTGGAGCAGGTCGAGGTCGAGCTGCTCGGGCGGTGCGACCACGATCCGGCCGCCGCTCAGCAGCGGGACCCACAGCTCGTAGGTGGAGAGGTCGAAGGCCGTCGGGGAGTGCATCAGCACCCGCTCGTGTCCGCCGCCGCGCCATTCCGGGGTGAGCGCGTGGCCCACCACGTCGCGGTGGGTGACGGCCACGCCCTTCGGCCGCCCGGTCGACCCGGAGGTGTACATGATGTACGCCAACTGTCCCGATTCACAGCGGACTCCGGGGTCGGATGGGTCGGCGTCCGCGGACTGCACCAGGGCGGCCAGCACCTCCTTGGTGAGCACCAGGGCGGCCCCGCTCTCCCGCAGGATCAGGTCGACCCGGGAGGAGGGGAAACGCGGGTCCAGCGGCACGTAGGCGCCGCCGGCCCTGACGATCGCCAGGATCGCCACGACCAGCTCCGCCGAGCGTTCCAGCAGCACCGCGACCGGTGTCTCCGGGCGTACGCCCTGGCGGACCAGTGCCCGCGCGAGCCGGTCCGACCGCCGGTCGAGCTCCCGGTAGGTCAGTTCGGTGCCGCCCGCCACGACGGCCACCGCGTCCGGTGTGGCCCGCGCCTGGCGGGCGAACAGCTCCGGCACGGCCGCCTCGGGCAGTTCGGCCGCGGTGTCGTTGAACCCGTACAGCAGCCGGTGGCGTTCCGCGTCGGACATCAGGTCGATCCGGCTGATCGGCTTTCCCGGGTCGGCGACCGCCGTGCGCAGCAGGCGGGCCCAGCGGGCGAACAGCTGCTCCACCGTAGCCGGTTCGAACAGGTCGGTGGCGTACTCCACCGCGCCGACCAGGCCGTCAGGGCTGCCGTCCGGGCGGAACTGCTCGGCCAGGCTGAAGGTCAGGTCGACCCGGGAGGTACCGGTCGGCGCCTCCAGGTGGCCGGTCTCCAGCCCTGGCAGCGCGAACTCGCCCAGCGGCGCGTTCTGCAGCGCGAGCATGACCTGGAACAACGGGTGGTGGGCCAGCGACCGCGCCGGGTTGACCACCTCGACCAGGTACTCGAACGGCACGTCCTGGTGGTCGTAGGCAGTGAGCGCCTTCTGCCGTACCCGGCCGAGCAGTTCGGCGAATCCGGGGTCGCCGCCGGTGTCGGTGCGCAGCACCAGGGTGTTGACGAAGAAGCCGACGAGCTCGTCCAGCGACTGGTCGGTGCGGCCCGCGATCGGGCTGCCGATCGGGATGTCCGTGCCGGCGCCGAGCCGGGTGAGCAGGGCGGCGAGCCCGGCCTGGAGGACCATGAACATGCTGGCGCCGCGCGCGGCGGCCAGGTCCCGCAGGGCCCGGTGCAGTTCGGCGTCCAGTCCGACCACGACCCGGCCGCCCCGCTGGGAGGCCACCGGCGGCCGGGGCCGGTCGGCAGGCAGTTGCAGCTGCTGCGGCACGCCCGTCAACTCCTGCTTCCAGTAGCCCAGTTGCCGGGCGAACAGGCTGTCCGGGTCGGCGGCGTCGCCGAGCAGGTCGCGCTGCCACTCGGAATAGTCGGCGTACTGCACCGGCAGCGGGGACCACTGCGGTTCCTCGCCCCGGCAACGGGCCGCGTAGGCGGCGGCCAGGTCGGCGGAGAGCGGGCCCATCGACCAGCCGTCGGCGGCGATGTGGTGGACGACGACCAGCAGGGCGTGCCGGTCGGGGGCGAGCGCGTACAGCTCCGCCCGGACCGGCGGTTCCGCCGCCAGGTCGAAGCCGCGTCGGGCCGTCTCCGCCAGGCGCTCGGCCAGCCGGCTCTCGTCGAGTTCGACCACCGGCAGGTCCGGCCGCGCCTGCGCGGCGCTCAGCACGACCTGGTACGGCACCCCGCCCGTCTCGCGGAAGACCGTCCGCAGGCTCTCGTGCCGGGCGACCACGTCCGCGAGTGCGGCGTGCAGGGCCGGGCGGTCGAGATCACCCGTCAGGCTGAGCGCGAGCGGCATGTTGTAGGTGGCGCTCGGCCCGTCCATCCGGTGCAGGAACCACAGGCGGCGTTGGGCGAAGGACAGCGGCACCAGTTCGGGGCGGGGCCGGGCGGTCAGCGCGGGACGCGCCGTGCCGGAGCCGTCCAGGCGGGCCGCCAGGGCGGCCGCGGTCGGGGCCTCGAACAGGGTCCGGACCTCCAGCTCCGCGCCGAGGGTCGCCCGGACCCTGGCTGCCAGTCGGGTCGCCAGCAGGGAGTGCCCGCCGAGGTCGAAGAAGCTGTCCTCGACCCCGACCTGCGCCAGCCCGAGCACCTCGGCGAACAGCTCGGCGAGGAGCTGCTCCTGCGGGGTGCGCGGCGCCCGCCCGGCCGCGGCCGGGCCGAGGTCGGGGGTGGGCAGAGCGCGGCGGTCGAGCTTGCCGCTGGCCGTCAGCGGCAGTGCCTCCAGCGCCACGAACGCGGACGGGACCAGGTAGTCGGGCAGCCGGCCCCGCAGCCAGTCGCGGAGTTCGCCGATGAGGGCGCCGGTGCCCCGGCTGCCGGTCGGGCGGTTGGTCAGCGACGACAGGGCGGTGCCGGTCGGCCGGGCCGGCCGGTAGGCCTCGACGGGGCCTTCTGCCGGTCCGTCGGTGAAGAGCACGTCCAGGGCTTCCGGCGCTTCGGCCGACCAGGTGAGGTCCGCCCTGCGGCCGAGCTCCCGGCCGAGGGCGCGGAAGTCCTCCGGGTCGGGCAGACAGCCGTCGTCCGGGCCGTGCAGCCGCTCCAGCAGCCCGGCGAGCGTGCCGTCCCCGTCCCGCACCGCCCGGGCCAGCTCGGCCTCACGTGCGACGCGACGGTTCGGGACCCCGGTGAGGCGCACCGGACCGGTGCCGGGCCGCCCGAGCAGTTCGCGCAGCTCCGCGAGGTCGGCGACGCCCCGGCCCCAGGGCAGGTCCAGCGACTGGACCGGTACGGCCTGCTGCTTGTGCAGCGTCACGTCGTAACGGTAGCGGGTCAGCTCGTTGTGGTGGCGGCCGCGCTTGACCTCCACGGCCACCGCGCCGACGTCCGTGCCGTGCTCGCGCAGGGCGGTGAAGAAGTCCGGGTCGATCAGGAGTTCCTTCTCCACCCGGACGGCCTGTTCCACCGCACGACGCACCGCCGTGAGGTCACCACCGTCACCGGCCCGGTGCAGCTGGACGGCCGTGGCCAGCGGGCGCAGCAGCCGCAGGTTGCGGACGTCGCCGACGAACAGGGCTCCGCCGGGCGCGAGCAGCCGCATCAGCTTCCCGACCACGTCCGCGAGGTAGTCGGCGGAGGGGAAGTACTGAACCACCGAGTTGATCACGACGGTGTCGAACTCCCCGGCCGGCAGTCCTTCGGTGTCGTGCGCCGGGCGGGTGTGCAGGACAACCCGGTCGGCCAGGTCGGGCTGCCGGGCGACCTGCGCGGCCAGCGAGTCGATGGCGGTGGCGGAGAAGTCGGTCGCCCAGTAGGCCTCGCAGTGCGGGGCGATCTGCGAGAGCAGGAGACCGGTGCCGACGCCGACCTCCAGCACCCGGCGGGGACGCAGGGCGAGGATGCGGTCCACGGTGGCGTCGCGCCACTCCCGCATCTGCTCGACCGGGATCGGACTCGCGTCGTAACTGCTGTTCCAGCCCACGAAGTTCTGGCCGAAGGCGGCTTCCTCGGGGGTGATGGGCAGGGCGTCGTAGATGTCCCGCCACTCGCCGACGTGGTCGGCCTCGAGGCCGTCGTCCCGGGCGGTGTCCTGGCGCGGGACGACGTAGCCGACCAGCCGGTCGTCCTGGGCGAGGACGACGGCCCGGGCGACGGCGGGGTGCTCGGCCAGGGCCGCCTCGACCTCGCCGGGTTCGACCCGGAAGCCGCGCACCTTCACCTGGTCGTCGGCGCGGCCGACGTACTCCAGCTGGCCGTCGGCGCGGAAGCGGACCACGTCGCCGGTGCGGTACATCCGGGCGCCCGAAGAGTCGAAGGGGCAGGCGACGAACCGCCCTGCGGTCAGGCCCGGCCGGTCGAGGTACCCGCGGGCCAGTCCCGCGCCCGCGACGTACAGTTCGCCGGGCACGCCGGGCGGCACCGGCCGCAGCAGCTCGTCCAGCACGTACACCCGGGCGTTGGTGATCGGACGGCCGATCGGCGGCACACCCGCGCCGGGCGGGAGCGGATCGCTCATGGTCGCGCACACCGTGGTCTCGGTCGGACCGTACGCGTTGACCATCCGGCGCCCCGGCGCCCAGCGGGCCACCAGCTCCGGAGGGCACGCCTCCCCCGCCACGATCAGGTTCGGCACCGTCACCGAGCCCTCCGGCAGGGCCGCGACCACGGACGGCGGGACGGTCACATGGGTGATCGTCAGGCCCGGGTCGGTCAGCGCGGCGACCGGATCCGCTGTCGGGGGCAGCACCAGGGCCGCGCCGCGCAGCAGGGCGGTGTAGATCTCCGACACCGAGGCGTCGAAGCTTGGCGAGGCGAACTGGAGCACCCGGCTGTCGGGGGCGATCGCGAACCCCTCGATCTGCCCGGCGACCAGGCTCGCCACCCCGCCGTGGGCCACCACGACACCCTTGGGACGGCCCGTGGAGCCCGAGGTGTAGATCACGTAGGCCGGGTGCCGGACGTCGAGCGCGACCTCCGGGTCGCTCTCCGGCCATTCGGCGACCCCGGTCACCAGCGCCGGGTCGTCGACCATCAACGCCGGACGGGCGTCCGCCAGCATGAAGTCGATCCGCGACTGCGGGTACGCCGGATCCACCGGCAGGTACGCCGCCCCGGCCTTCAGCACACCCAGGACCGCCACCACCGCCTCCACCGAACGCGGCAGGGCCACCGCCACCAACTGCTCCGGCCCCACCCCGCGCGCGATCAACGAGTGCGCGAACCGGTTCGCCCGGGCGTTGAGCTGACGATAGGTCAGTTCAAGCCCACCGCTGACGAGGGCGACCGCATCCGGCGTCAGCGCCACCTGCGCCGCGAAGGCCTGCGGCACCGGGACGGCGCCCACCTCGCGGGCGGTCGCATTGCCCCGTTCCAGCAGCCGGCGCCGTTCGTCGGCGTCCAGCAGGTCGATCCCACCGATCGGCTGCTCCGGGTCGGCGGTGACGGCCTTCAGCAGGAGCGTCCAGCGCCGGGCCAGGGCGGCCACCGTCGCGCGGTCGAACAGGTCGGTGGCGTACTCGACCGCGCCGACGATCCCGGCCGGGTTCCCGTCCGGTCCGAACTGCTCGACCAGGCTCACTCCGAGGTCGAACTTGGCGGTTCCGGTGGCCAGCGCGTAGGTGGCCACCTCCAGACCGGGCAGCGAGAACCGGCCCATCGGCGCGTTCTGCACGGCCAGGATGGTCTGGAACAGGGGGTGGTGGGACAGCGAGCGGGACGGGTTCAGCACCTCCACCAGGTGCTCGAACGGCACGTCCTGGTGCGCGTACGCCGACAGCGCCGTCTCCCGCACCCGGCCCAGCAGTTCGGCGAAGCTCGGATCACCACTGGTGTCGGTGCGCAGCACCAGCGTGTTCACGAAGAACCCGACCAGCTCGTCCAGGGCCTCGTCGGTCCGCCCGGCGATCGGGCTGCCGATCGGGATGTCCGTCCCCGCGCCCAGCCGGGTGTACAGCGCCGCCAGCGCCGCCTGCAGCACCATGAACAGACTGGTACCGGTGTTGCGCGCCAACTCCACCAGGGCGGCGTGCAGTTCGGCGTCGAGTTGCAGGCCGAGGTGGTCCCCGTGCTGGCCGGCGACGGCCGGCCGGGGCCGGTCGACGGGCAGTCGGAGCAGCTCCGGCAGATCAGACAGCTGCCGCTTCCAGTAGTCGAGCTGCTCGGCGAACCGGCTCTGCGGGTCGGCCGCGTCGCCGAGCAGTTCGCGCTGCCACAGCGTGTAGTCGGCGTACTGCACCGGCAGGTTCGGCCGGATCGCCGCGCGGCCCTCGCGGCGGGCGGCGTACGCCTCGGCCAGGTCCCGGGCGAGCGGGCCGGTGGACCAGCCGTCACCGGCGATGTGGTGCATCACCAGCAGCAGCACGTGCTCGTCCGGCGCGACGACGAACAGCTCGGCGCGCAGCGGCGGCTCCGCCGCCAGGTCGAACGGTTGTCGGGCGAACTCGGCGAGCCGGTGGGGCAGGTCGTCCCGCGACACTTCGGTGAGCCGCGCCCGGGGGCGGGCCTCGGCCGGGTCCAGGACGCGCTGGCACGGCACGCCGTCGACCTCCGGGAACACCGTCCGCAGGCTCTCGTGCCGGGCCACCACCTCGGCCAGCGCCTCGTCCAGCGCCGCCCGGTCGAGCGTTCCGGTCAGCTGGAGCGCCAGCGGGATGTGGTAAGTGGCGGCGCTGCCGTCCATCCGGTGCAGGAACCAGAGCCGGCGCTGGGCGAAGGAGAGCGGCACCGTCTCCGGACGCTCGTGCACGGTCAGCGCCGGGCGGGCGCGGCCCGCGCCGGCCAGTGCCTCGACCAGGCCCGCCACGGTGGGCGCCTGGAACAGCGCGCGCAGGCCGAGCTCCAGGCCGAGCACCGAGCGCACCCGCGCGGCCAGCCGGGTGGCGAGCAGCGAGTGCCCGCCGAGGTCGAAGAAGTCCTCGTCGACCCCGACCCTGGCGAGGCCGAGCACCTCGGCGAACAGCTCGCACAGGATCTGCTCCTGCGGTGTGCGCGGCGCCCGCCCGGCCTCGGCCGACCCGAGGTCGGCAGCGGGCAGCGCGGCCCGGTCCAGCTTCCCGTTGGGCGTCAGCGGCAGCGTGTCCAGCAGGACGAACGCCGACGGCACCAGGTAGTCGGGCAGCCGCTCGCGCAGGTGGGCCGCCAGTTCCGCCGGCCGGACGGCCGTACCGGAGCAGGCCGCGACGTAGCCGATCAGCCGGTCGTCCCGGGCCACGACGGCAGTCAGGGCGACGGCGGGGTGCCCGGCCAGGGCGGCCTCGATCTCGCCGGGTTCGACCCGGAAGCCGCGCACCTTCACCTGGTCGTCGGCGCGGCCGACGTACTCCAGCTCGCCGTCCGCCCGGCGGCGCACCAGGTCCCCGGTGCGGTACATCCGCGCGCCCGCCGGGCCGAACGGGCAGGCGAGGAACCGTTCGGCGGTCAGGGCCGGCCGGTTCAGGTACCCACGCGCCAGACCGGGGCCGACGACGTACAACTCCCCCGCCACACCCGGCGGAACGATGCGCAGCCGCTCGTCCAGGACGTACGTCCGGAAGCCCGCGACCGGTCGGCCGATCGGCGGCACGCCCGGGCCGGACGGCAGCGGGTCGCTCATGGTCGCGCAGACCGTGGTCTCGGTCGGACCGTAGGCGTTGATCATCCGGCGCCCGGGCGCCCAGCGGGCCACCAGTTCGGGCGGGCAGGCCTCACCGGCTACCACCAGGGTGCCGGCCGTGAGGCCGCCGCTGTCCAGTGCGGCCAGCGCCGAGGGCGGCAGGGTCACATGGGTCACGCCGAGCCGCTGGTCCGTCAGAGCCTCCAGCGGGGCGCCGGCCGGGGCCAGGACGAGGGCGGCGCCGCTGAGCAGGGCGCTGCACAGGTCCCAGAACGAGGCGTCGAAGCTCGGCGAGGCGAACTGGAGCACCCGGCCGCCCGGCGCCACGCCGAGCCGCTCGACCTGCGCCGCCACCAGGCCCGATACGCCCGAGTGGCTGACCACCACGCCCTTGGGGCGGCCGGTCGAGCCCGAGGTGTAGATCACGTAGGCGGGGTGCCGGACGTCGAGCTCGCACCCGGGATCCGTGTCCGGCCGGTCCCCGGCGGCCACCGCTTCCGGGTCGTCGACCACCAGCACCGGACGGGCGTCCGCCAGCATGAAGTCGATCCGCGACTGCGGGTACGCCGGATCCACCGGCAGGTACGCCGCCCCGGCCTTCAGCACACCCAGG
>NZ_JBHWDU010000123.1:0-16975 GCF_042734825.1 Kitasatospora sp. NPDC059648
GCGGCCAGGTGGTAGACCTCGTCGGGCCGCACCTCTTGCAGCAGGCCCACCAGCCGCGTGCCGTCGGTCAGATCGCCGTAGTGCAGGAACAGCCGGTCCGTCTCCTGCCAGCCGTCCCGTCGGCGAACGAAGTCCGGTACCCGGCGGGCGGTGCCGTGGACCTCGTACCCCTTCTCCAGCAGCAGTTCGGCGAGATAGGACCCGTCCTGGCCGCCGATGCCGGTGATGAGTGCCCTCTTGACTGCCACCACGCACTCCCTATTGGGCGTAGACCTCGAAATCCGGTGCCGCCGAGTGCGCCTTCCGGCGAAGGCCCCCTGACCGCATGCCAGATCAGGGCAGGGCGACGAGCGTTCAGGGGAAATGTTGCGTTGTGTCCTCTTCATGGAAAAACGTACTAGGTTGAGGGGACGTGACCCGTCACCCGACACGGCCCTTCGGCCTGCCTGAACGGTTTCCAGGAGTGCCTGCTCATGAACACGACCATCACCGGGGCGCCAGCCGCCGCGCCCCGCCGTCCACTGGAGCGCTCCGACCGGATCTTCGTTGCCGGACGCCGGGGGCTCGTGGGCTCCGCGGTGTGGAGACGACTGAGCGCCGCGGGATTTCGCGCACTGCTCGGACCCGACTCGACGGAGCTGGACCTGAGGAACCGCCCGGCGGTCTTCGACTGGTTCTCGCGGCACCGGCCGCACGCGGTCGTCCTGGCCGCCGCACGGGTCGGAGGGATCAGGGCCAACGCGACCCAGCCCACCGAGTTCGTGTCCGACAACCTGCGGATCCAGGTCAACGTCATGGACGCCGCCTTGCGGCACGGCGTCGAGCGGTTGCTCTTCCTCGGCTCCAGTTGCATCTACCCCCGGCAGGCCGCCCAGCCCATCCGAGAGGAGTCCCTGCTGACCGGGCCCTTGGAAGAGACCAACGAGGCCTACGCGATCGCCAAGATCGCGGGCATCATGCAGGTGAGGGCCGTACGCAGACAGTACGGCCTGCCGTGGATCTGCGCCATGCCGACGAACCTCTACGGCCCGGGTGACAACTTCCATCCCGAGCGCTCGCATGTACTGCCGTCGCTGATCAGGAGGTTCCATGAGGCCTACACCGAAGGAGCGCGGAAGGTCGTCAACTGGGGCACCGGCACCCCGCGCCGCGAATTCCTCCATGTCGACGACCTCGCACGGGCCTGCCTGGTCCTCCTCGAACGATACGACGGTGACGCGCCCGTGAACGTCGGGACCGGGAAGGACCTCACCATCCGCGAACTCGCCGAGATGGTGGCGTCCGTCATCGGGTACGAAGGCGCGGTCGAATGGGATCCGCTTCAACCGGACGGGACGCCGCGCAAGGTCCTGGACATCTCCCGGATCACGGCGCTGGGATGGAAGCCCGAGATTTCCCTGCTGGACGGGGTCCGCAGCACCTATGCCTCGTACGTCCGGCTACTTCGAACGAGCGAAGCTCGGGGGCGGTGAAATGCCGCGGCGCCCGCCGAGGCGTGCATCGCCGGGTCTCCTTGATACGGTCCCCGGGTGCTGAAAAAGGCTGTCATGGGTCTGGCCCGAAGGGTCGTCGATCGAGGAGTTCAAGCCAGGATCGACGAACTGCGCTTCTCGATGGGAGTCATGGAGAGCCGGCTGGCGAGTCTGCTGCCGGACCCGCGGCACCTCCGGGAGACGGAGTTCAAGGTGTTCTCACAAGGGGGCGAGGACGGAATCCTGCAGTTCCTCGTGTCCCGGCTCTCCCCGCCCGAGGTCTTCGTCGAGATCGGGGTCGGTGACTACTCCGAAGCGAACACTCGGTTCCTCGCCATGAAGGACAACTGGCGCGGTGCGATTTTCAACGGCGGAACCGCGCACATCGACTTCCTGAGACGCAGCGGAATGGCATGGCGCTGGAGCATCTCACCGGTCTCGGCGTTCGTCACCGCGGAGAACGTCAATGAGCTGATCCTGAAGACCGGGATCAAGGGTGAAGTCGGCGTGCTCTCGATCGACATCGACGGGGTCGACTACTGGGTGTGGCGGGAGATCTCCACCGTGTCCCCGTGGATCGTCGTGGTCGAATACAACAGTGTCTTCGGCTCCGAAAAGGCGGTCACCGTTCCCTACCGCCCTGATTTCACGGCGTCGGCAGCGCACCACACCGGCTCGTACTTCGGTGCGTCCCTGGCGGCCCTCCATCATCTCGCGGCCCGCCGGGGCTACCGCCTCGTGGGCGTCGGCAGCAACGGCGTCAACGCGTTCTTCGTGCGCGAGGACGTCGCCGGAGGCCTCTGGAACATGAACCCGGGGGCCGCCTTCGTGCGCTCGCGCATCCGGACCGCTCGCGGTCCGGACGGTGAACTGACGTACACGGGCGACGACCACGAGCAGGTGCTGCGGGCGGTGCGCGATCTCACCGTGCACGTCGTGGACGAGCACAGGGACGTGCCGATCGCCGCGGCCTTCGGGGTCTGACGGCCACAGTCGCGGTCGTCCGTGTGACGACCGCGACCTGCACCGGCGGGCTTCCCGCCGGCGTGGATCAGCGGGAAGCGGCGGCCACGCCGTCGAAGAAGGTCCGCTCCGCCGCACTGGCCTGCGCGAAGAGCTCGGCATCGTCGCGGTGGAAGGCCGCGATGTCGTAGTACGAGCCGTTTCCGTGGGCCAACGTGTAGCGTCCGAGGTCCTCCCACACGTGCGGCTCGGCGATCCGCGTGACGAGCAGGAGTTCGCCGGTGTTGGCGTAGACGAGGGCCCCTTCGTACCCGGCCTCGGCGAGCGCCGTGATGGCGCGGTAGGGGTTGTCGTCCCCTGTTCTGGCGGCCCACAGGGGAGCGAACTCGAAGAAGACGACAGGACGCGCACGAGCGAGCAATTCCCTGTTCGCCACGATGATGCGCGGATCCGCCCCGTCCGTGTCGATCTTCACCAGGCCCGGAGACGAGAAGCGCGCGTGTGAATCCAGGATGGTCGGCAAAGACCGCAGCGGGCGGGCCGGCTTCGGACCCGACGCCGGAGGGACCAGCGCGGCGGTACCTGCCTGCCGTACCACGGTGTGCACGCGGTCGGTGTCGTCGTCGGTGGCCACATACGCCTCCTCGATCTCGACGTCGCGCAGGTGTTCCACGTTCCGGCGAAGGAAGCCGAGGAAAAGCTCATCACCCTCCACACAGAGGATCGGCGCCATCGCCGCTGCCCGCATGAGAACGGCGGTGTCGCCGACGTTCGCACCGATGTCCACGATCGTGAGGTCCCGACGTGCCGCTGCCGACATCGCAGTCAGGCGTGCCAGGTTCTGCGAATAGTGCGGTGATGCGGACAGAATGACGGGCAGGTCATGTGACAGGGGCATCACGACGTCCCGTCCCGCGATTCGGCAGGTGACGAGCGGATCGCCGTGCTCCGACCAGAACCGACGAGTGAACCGGGCCGAGGATTTGATGACTCGACGACCGAAGGAGCCGTTGTGTGCCGCTGTCGCGCATTTCAGCAACGCCTGGGCAACACTGTTCGGCGTTGCTTTTCTCGGCACTGTTGCAGAATTGGTCATGCGGGCAACGTAGCAGAGACCGTATTCCCGTGACGGCCGCTACCGGCTACCGATTTTCGTGAAGGCGGCCCACCCCCGGCTGACGCAGCGTGCGACCGGCCACCAACGGTCCTCCGAACGGCGGGCCTTGGGGCCGAGGTAACGGCGCATGACACGCCGTCCCTCGTCCTGCGGGTCGGGGTTGCTCACCGTCAGCGACGTGGCGTGGACGCGGAAGCACCCGAGCTGCCGCGGCAGGTAGGCCATCCGCCCGCTGCGGCGCAGACGCAGATGGAGATCGAAGTCCATCGCGTAGCGCAGGGTGGGATCGAGCGGGCCCGCCCGCTGCACCGCCTCGCGGCGATAGAGGGACCCGGGCTGGCCCACCCAGTTCTGGCCGTACTGGAAGAACCAGGAGGCGAACGTGCCCGGCCGCATTGTGTAGAGGGCGCGTCCGACCGAGTCGATCACTCTGACCTGGCCGTACACCATGCTGGCGGCAGGGCTTCGGTCGAGCTCCCCCTGTGCGGCGGCCAGGCTTCCCTCGGTGAGCAGGTCGTCGTCGCCGAGCCATGCCAGAAACTCCGTGCCGGCCCCTTGCCAGCCCTGGTTGATCGCGTTGCTGAGCCCCCGCCGCTCCTCGACGAGGAAGCGGCAGCCGTGCCGCTTCGCCGCCTGGCGAAGGAGGGGAGCGGCTCCGGCAGGTCCGACGACGACCAGGTCCACGGGCTCGTCCTGCTGTCCGATCGACGCCAGGCACTCTTCGAGATAGCCCGGGCGTTCGCCGTTGGTCGGCACCACCATCCGCACACGCGGAAAGGCACGGAAGCCCACTGCACCGCCTCGATTCCCGTCATCGACATGGGTGTCCTGCCGTAGTGCTACACCGAACAAGGGGATGCGCCGAGGGTGACACGGCGCTCGGCCCGAAAATCCTTCGCCCGGGAACCGGACGGCGTGCCGGCCACCGGTTCAGGGAACCGGTGAGTTTGCCGTCCGCGCGGCGCGCTTGTCGGCCGATGTGTGCCCGGCCGGTCCAATCTGTGCGAGCCGTCCTGCCCTCCGTCACGCCCATCGGCCCGGTTCACCCCGGCACATCCGGAAAGGAAGAACGCCCGGTGTTCTCCACCGTCTGCGTCATCGGTCTCGGCTACATCGGCCTGCCCACCGCCGCCGCCATCGCCACCCAGGGGATCGACGTCATCGGGGTCGACGTCAACCTCGCCACCGTCGACCTCGTCAACGCCGGCCGCGTCCCCTTCGTCGAGCCCAACCTCGCCGTGGCGGTGAACGGGGCCGTCGCCACGGCGCGGTTGCGGGCGACCACAACACCCGAGCCCGCCGACGCCTTCATCATCACCGTGCCCACCCCGCTCCAGGACGACTGCACGGCGGACCTGTCGTACGTGCGCGCCGCCGCCACCTCGGTGGCCCACGTGCTCAAGGCGGGTGATCTCGTCATCCTGGAGTCCACCTCGCCGCCCGGGACCACCGTGGGGCTCTCCCGGTTGCTCGGCGAACACCGGCCCGATCTGACGTTCCCGCACGAGAACGCGGGCACGCCCGACGTACGGGTGGCACACTGTCCCGAACGTGTACTGCCGGGTCGGACGATGAGCGAGATCGTGGCCAACGACCGGGTCGTCGGTGGAGTCAGCGAGGGCTGCGCCGAGCGGGCACGCGCTCTGTACGAGGCGTTCACCAAGGGGGAGTGCCTGCTCACCGACGCCACGACCGCGGAGATGGCCAAGCTCGGCGAGAACGCCTTCCGCGACGTCAACATCGCCTTCGCCAATGAACTGGCCATGATCTGCGACCAGCTCGGCGTCGACTCGCAGGACGTCATCAACCTGGCCAACCGGCATCCCCGCGTGGACATCCTGCGCCCGGGCCCGGGGGTCGGCGGGCACTGCATCGCCGTGGACCCCTGGTTCATCGTCTCCGCCGCGCCCCGGCAGGCGCGGCTCGTCCGGCTCGCCCGCGAGGTCAACGACGGGCGGCCCGACCACGTGCTCGCCCAGGTGCTCCACACCGCCAAACGGTTCAAGGACCCGGTGATCGCCTGCCTCGGCCTGGCCTTCAAGGCGAACATCGACGACCTGCGCGAGAGCCCCGCCCTGCAGATCGTCACCAAACTGGCCGAGCGGCAGGCCGGCCGGCTGCTGGTGGTGGAGCCCCACATCCCGGAACTGCCGGAGTCACTGGCGCGTGCGGGCGTGGCCGAACTCGTCGACGTCGCCACCGCCGTGCGCGACGCGGACGTCGTCGTGCTGCTCGTGGACCACGACGCCTTCCGCGGCGTGAAACGGACCGCGCTGCGGGGCAAGGCCGTGTTCGACACCCGCGGGTTCTGGCACTGACCCGGTGCCGCCGAACTCCGCGGGGCGCTCGCACAGTCCCAGCCAGTGGCCGATCGCGCACACGGTACGGTCCGCCGCGCGCCCGTCGCCGAAGGGGTTGACGGCCGTGGCCATCGCGGCATACGCCGCCCGGTCGTGCAGCAGCCGCCGCACCTCCTTCACGATGCGTTCCCGGTCGGTGCCCACCAGCCGCGATGTGCCCGCCCGCAGTGCCTCGGGCCGTTCCGTGGTGTCCCGCATGACCAGCACCGGCTTGCCCAGGCCCGGCGCCTCCTCCTGGATGCCGCCGCTGTCGGTGAGGATCAGGTGCGCGCGGTCCATCAGCCGGGCGAAGACGCCGTAGCCGACCGGCTGAGTCAGCCGTACGTTCTCCAGGCGCTCCACGTGCGGCAGGATCGCCGCGCGTACCGAAGGGTTGGGGTGCAGCGGCAGCACGATGAGCAAGTCCGGCTCACTGCGGGCCAGGTCGGCGAGGGCGCTGCCGACGGCCTCCATGGCGGGCCCCCACGACTCCCGGCGGTGGGCCGTCACCAGCAGGACCCGGCGGGCGGTGTCGTCGAGGTCGGCCAGCGCCGGGTCGTCGAAGCGCGTCCCCCGCCCGACGGCCCCGCACAGGGCGTCGATGACCGTGTTCCCCGTGACCACGACGGACGACGGCGCGACGCCTTCGCGCAGCAGGTTGTTGCGCGCGTGAGGGGTGGGTGCGAGGTGCAGGGACGCCAACTGAGTGATGATCCGGCGGTTGACCTCCTCGGGAAAGGGCGCGGAGCGGTCGTCGGTCCGCAGTCCCGCCTCCAGGTGGGCCACCGGAACGTGGTGGTAGAAGGCCGCGAGGGCCCCGGCGAACGCGGTCGTGGTGTCGCCCTGCACCAGCACCGCGTCCGGGAGTTCCTCTCCGAGCAGCGGACACAGCCCGTCCAGGACGCGGACGGTGATGTCCGCCAGGGACTGGCCGGGGGTGAGGATGTCCAGGTCGTGATCGGCGTCGATGCCGAACAACGCGTGCACCGGGTCGAGCAGTTCGCGATGCTGGGCGGTCACCGTCACCGTCGGCCGGAACATGGCGGACCGGTGCAGTGCCTCGATGACGGGGGCCATCTTGATGGCCTCCGGTCTCGTTCCGTACACGACCATCAATCGTTTCACCCTGTCTCCTTAACCGAGGGCACCGGACGGTGGCCGCTCCAGCGAATCGGTCTCGCCTGACCGCGCCGGTGAATGCGGGCGCGCGTTCCCCTGGCCGTGTGCGTATATTGCGCCGCCTGGCCTATTTCGCGCGTGAATCAAGGACCCTGCACCTTATGGTTCGCCCGTGGCCGTAACTCCCTCCCGTAAAGGCAGGAAAGTGAAGACAGTGCTCCTGTCGCCGCGCACCGGTTCCGTCACGGTGGCGGATGTTCCCGCCCCCGAGGCGGCCGCCGGGACAGTGGTCATCCGCAACGACTGGTCGCTCATCAGTGCGGGTACGGAGCGGGCGACCGTCTCCACCGGCGCCAAGGGCCTGATCGGCAAGGCGCGGCAGCGGCCCGACCAGGTGGCCCAGGTGATCGACAGCGTGAAGCGGGCGGGGCTCGCGAACACCTACCGGACCGTCAGGGACCGTCTGGACCAGCCGGTGCAGCTCGGCTACTCCTGCGCGGGGACGGTGCTGCGGACGGGGGAGGGTGTCGATGACATCCGTGCGGGAATGCGGGTGGCCGCCGCCGGGGCCCGTTACGCATCGCACGCGGAGATCGTCGCGGTGCCCCGCAACCTCGTGGTGCCGGTGCCGGACGGGGTGGACACCCGGTGGGCCGCCTTCGCCACGGTCGGTGCCATCGCGCTCCAGGGCATCCACCAGGCCGAGGTGGTGCCCGGTTCCAGGATCGCCGTCATCGGGCTCGGCCTGCTCGGCCAGATCACGCTCCACCTGCTGCGGGCCTACGGGTACGACGCGGTGGGCATCGACCCCGATCCGGCCATGGTGGCACTCGCCGAGTCAGCCGGGCTCGCCGCCTTCCCGCGGGAGGCGGACGGCCTGCCCGGCCGGGTGCTGCGGCGCTGGGCGGGCGCCGGCGCGGACGCCGTGCTCGTCACCGCGGCCACGCCCAGCTCCGACCCCGTCGACTTTGCCGGCCGCCTCGCCCGTGACCGTGCCACCGTGGTGGTCGTCGGCGACGTGGGCGTCGCGCCACCGCGTTCCTCCTACTACCACAAGGAACTGACGGTCCGCTACGCGCGCTCCTACGGCCCTGGCCGCTACGACCCCCGCTTCGAAGAGGGCGGCCAGCCCTACCCCGAGGGCTATGTGCCGTGGACGGAACGGCGCAACCTGGCCGAGGTGCTGCGGCTGCTGGAGACAGGCGCCCTGGACTTCGCCGGCCTCAAGCCGCGGGTCTTCGCCCTGGAGGACGCGGCCGACGCCTATGAGGCGCTCAAGGCGTCGCCCGGCGGACGCAGCGTCGCCCTGCTGCTGCGCTACTCCGGCATTGCACAGCTGTCGTCGCCGCCGGCCCCGCGGACCGCGCCCCGCACCTGGACCGCCCCGCGCGGCACGCCGCGGATCGCGGCCATCGGCGCGGGCAACTTCGCGACGCGGACGCTCTTTCCCGAGCTGAAGCGCGCAGCCGGTATCACGTTCTCCTGGGTCGCCGGCGCACGCGGGCCCTCCGCCGCCCACCAGGGCCGGCGGTGGGGGTTCGGCCAGGTCGCGGACAGCGTCGACGCCGGTCTTGCCTCGGGCGAGGCGGACTGCGTGATGGTACTCAGCCGCCACGACAGCCACGGCCGGTACGCCGCCCGGGTGCTGCGCGGCGGCAGGGCCCTGTACTGCGAGAAGCCGGTGGCGCTGACGGAGGCGGAACTGGAGGACGTCGCCCAGGCGTGGTCGGCCTCCGGCGCCCCGGCGATGGCCGGGTTCAACCGGCGGTTCGCGCCCGCGGTCGCGGACCTGCGGGCCGCGCTGCCCGCGAAAGCACCCCTCCAGGTCGTCTACCGTGTGTTCGCGGGTCGTCTCCCGGCCGACCACTGGTACTTCCACCCCGAACAGGGCGGCCGGCTGCTCGGCGAGGTGTGCCACTTCATCGACACCGCGGGCTTCCTGGTGCCCGGGCGGCCGGTCCGGGTGCGGGCCCTCGGCGTGGACGCCGCGGACCCCGCCACCGCGCAGAGCGTCACCCTCCAGATCGCGTACGACGACGGCTCGTCCGCGTCCGTCGTGTACGGGGGGCTCACACCGCCCGGCGTGCCCAAGGAACTCCTGGAGGTGGCAGGCGACGGGGTGGCGGCCAGGATCGACGACTTCCGCACGCTCACCGTGTGGAAGGGGAGCAGGGCGGAGACGACCACGTACCGGGGCGCGCCCAAGGGGCATGCGGCGGAGATGCGTACCCTCGTCCGCCTGGTCCGCGGGGAGACGCTCCCCACCGAGACCGCTGCCGCCGCCGACTTCGCCTCGGCGCTGGAGAGTTCCCTCGTCACCTGTCGTGCGGCCCGCTCGCTCACGCAGGACCGGGCGGTCGACTGCGCCCCTGCCACACCGGCCCTGGCCAGGGCCCTCGGGCGCCCCCAGCTGCCCACCGCCGTCACTGACGCGGGGGCCGGCGCGGACGGGCCGACGGACGGCCCGGCCGTCGCGGAGGTGCTGTGATGTGCGGCTTCCTCGTCCTGCTGAACGGGGCCGCGCGGAACCGGTCGCAGTCGGCGCCGGACCCGTGCACGGCGCTGGCCCACCGCGGCCCGGACGCCAGCGGGCACCGCGCACTCGCCGGCTCCGGCTGGCGGGCGGTGCTGCACTTCCGCCGGCTGGCCGTCGTGGACGTCGCCCCGAGGAGCGACCAGCCCTTCGGCTCGCCCGAGCGGGGCGTGCTGGTCTACAACGGCGAGGTCTACAACGCGCCGCACCTGCGCGAGCTGCTGCGCAGGCGGAACGTGAGGTTCACGACCGAGGGCGACACCGAGGTCCTCTACGAACTGCTGCTGCAACCGGACGCGCCCCGGCTGCTCGACCAGGTGGACGGCATGTTCGCCTTCGCCCTCGTCCTGCCCGACGGAGAGGTCCGCTACGGACGTGACCGGCTGGGCGTCAAGCCGCTGTACGCGGCGTCGGACGCGGCGGGGCGCATGGCCGCGCTTGCCAGCGAGATCGAACCGCTGCGGGTCGCCGGGCTGACCGGGGACGCCGACCCGGTCGCCGTGGCCAAGGGTGCCATGTTCCTGTGGACGCCGCCGCCGCGGACCGGCTGGCAGCGCGTGCGTGCCGTACCGGCCGGGACGGTGCTGTCCCGGCGCGCGCCCGGGTACGACGAGGCGTCGACCTGGTGGCGCGCTCCCGCTCTCGCTCCCGCCGCGGACATCGGCGCCGCCGTCCGCGAGTCGGTCGCGCGCCAGGTGCGGGCCGATGTGAAGGTGGGACTGCTGCTCAGCGGAGGTCTGGACAGCACCTGGCTGGGCGTGGAGCTCCTCAGGGAGGGCTTCACCGGGCCCGCCTTCGCCGCCAGGTCGCGTACGGCGGTGGCCGGCACCGAGCCCTTCGAGGACGACGCTCCCTACGCCGCCCGGGTCGCCGACCACCTGGGTCTGCCGCTGGCCTGGGTCGACCTGGACGTCGACGTGCTGCGCCGGATCCCCGAGCTGGTGACCGCCATGGAGGTGCCGTTCGGGGACCCCGCCGCCGTCGCCCTCATGCAGTTGTCCCACGCCGCCCGCGGCAAGGCGACCGTACTGCTGTCGGGACTGGGCGTCGAGGAGCTGTTCCTGGGCTACGGGCGCTACCAGGCCGTACTGCTGCTGCAGCAGCTTCCCGCCTGGACGCGCCCGACCCTCGGCGCCGCCACCCTGATCCCGGCGCCCCGGCGTTACCGGGGCCGCGTGGACAAGTTCGGGCGGCTGCTCCAGCTCGGCCCCCGTGACTGGGCGTGGGCGACGCAGGCGTACTACTCCCGACAGGAGTGGGCGGCGCTGTCGCCGTGCGTGGGCCTGGACGCGGTCACCGCGCAGCACCGTGAGGTGGCGGGCGGCGTGCTGGATGCGGGTGGGACACCTCTGGCGGCGCTGGCGGAGTGCGACCGGCGGCTGTTCCTGCCGGGGCTGAACCTGCTGTACGGCGACCGCGCGTCGATGCACGCGAGCGTCGAACTGCGGGTCCCGTTCCTGGGGGAGCCGGTGGTGGCCACCGCTCTCGGCGCCGCAGCGGAGGAGCAGCTGCGGATGTGGGACGGCAAGGCGCGCTTCCGCGCGGCCGCGGTGGCCGCCGGCGTGCCGGAGTTCGTCGCCCGGCGCCCCAAGACGGGGTTCGGGGCGCCGGTACGGTCGTTGCTGCGCGACCACGGGGACCGGTTGTGGACGGAGGTACGGCGCTCCCCGCTGTTCGACGACCTCTTCGACCGGTGCGCGGCGGACCGTCTCGTCGCCGACCACGTGCACGGCCGGCGTGACCGGGGGCTGGCCGTGTTCGGGCTGCTGTGCGCGGCCGTGTGGTGGGAGCGGTACGTGGCGGGCGGTGCGGGGCGGGCAGCGGAGGCCCTGTCGGGTCTAGAGCCGGCCGTGGTCGGTTGACCGGGGCGGGCAGGGGTGGTCCTCCTCGGCGGGACGGCGTGCGGGGGCGTCAGGCGCCTTGGGGGAGCGGTCGTCCGGACCTCGCCGACCGGTGTGAGCAGCGCGGCCGGGCGGCTGCGGGCGGACGCCGGACGTCCATGCGTGCCAAGAGGCGGTCGCCGTTGACCGCCCCGCCGGGGCGACCGCGCGCGAACCGCCCGGCAGTACGGAGTGCAGGGCGGTCAGTGCGTCCAGGAGGGGGGCGGCGCTCCAGCGGGGTGACTCCCACAGGGCCCGATTCCTCCGCGAGGTCATGCCGGTGCCGAGGCCGGGATAGCGGCCCACGACCGCTGCCAGCACCTCGCGGGCGAAGTCGGTGCCAGTGAGGCCGCGTTCGGCCGCCCACGCCGCCATCCGAACCGCCGTGGCGTCGTTGTTCGGATCCCGTCGGGTCCGGGCGTGCGCGAAGTAGCGGGGGAGAGGACCATCGAAGAGGTGTCGTAGGTAATGGTCCGCCCCGCGTTCGAGCGGGGCCCGCACGTCCATGCCGAGCAGCGTCGCGGCCTGGTCGAGGCGTAGCAGCACGTATCCGGTGTGGAAGCCGTCCACCCAGTCCAGGCGCGGTCCCGGACCGTACGGCCACGAGCCGTCGGGGCGCTGGCCCGCCAGGCTCACCCCGACCGCCCGGCGGGCCGCCTCGGCCAGCCGGTCCGCGAGGGCGGCGGGCAGGGGCGTGGTGCGGGACAGGCGGGCCGCGAGCGCGGCGCCCATGAGGTTGGCGTTGTGAACCAGGACGCCGCTGGTCGGGGTGTAGGTGAAGAAAACGCCGTTGTGGAGGTGTTCCAGCAGCCCGTGGGCGAGCCTGCCCACGCCCTCCTCACCGAGGGTCCCGGTATCCAGGCAGCCGTCCGCGCAGAAGGTGGTGGCCACCAAGTTGGGGACGCGGGCCGGGTAGTACGCCCAGCGGGTCTGCACGTCGAACTCGTAGCGCCACAGCCCGGCGTAGCGCCCGGACAGCTGCTCTGCGGCCGTCCACCTGCCCAGGCGCAGGGCGCGCTCGTGCCACACCGGGGACGCGGAGAGCCGGGCGCAGGCACCGGCCGCGCAGCCGGTGGCCGTGGCAGTGCGCAGCGGGCGGATACCGAGGGCGGGTCGCAGGTCGGCGGGGCTGCGTTTGACGGTCTGTAGGAGCGCCTGTCGAAGCACACGGTGCACGGCCAGCCGCCCCAGCGGTCCGGTGAGCCCGTCGTACGGGTCGGGGCCCGCCCAGGTGCGGGCGTCAGCCCACCGGAAGAGCCGGTCGGCCAGGACGAGCACATCGGCAGCGAACGGGACGGGGCGGTCCGGCGGTACCGGGGGAACGGGGGCGGCTCTCGACGGCATCGGCTTGCCCTCAGTACGCCCCGGTGCCCGCGATGACGGCCCGCACCGTCCGCACCAGCACCGCGAGGTCCACCGACGGCGACCAGTTGTCCACGTACCCGAGGTCCAGGGCGACCGTCTCGTCCCACGACAGGTTCGAGCGCCCGCTGACCTGCCACGGGCCGGTGAGACCCGGCTTGACGGCGAGTCTGCGCAGTTCCACCTCGTCGTAGTGGGCGACCTCGTCGGGCAGCGGCGGACGCGGGCCGACCAGAGACATCTCGCCGCGCACCACGTTGAACAGCTGGGGCAGTTCGTCCAGCGAGCAGCGGCGCAGCAGGCGGCCGGCGCGGGTGATGCGCGGATCACGGCGGATCTTGAACATCCGGCCGTCCTGTCCGCTGGTGCCGGCCAGCTGCTGCCGCAGGCGTTCCGCGTCGGCGACCATGGTGCGGAACTTCATCATGGTGAACGGCGCCCCGCTGCGTCCGACGCGGGTCTGTCGGTGCACGACGGGGCCCGGAGAGTCCAGACGTACGACCAAGGCCACCGCCGCGAACACCGGGGCCAGCAGCACGATCAGCAGTGCGGCGCCCAGCCGGTCGGTCACCGACTTCACCGCCGCGGCGAGCCCGCGCCGCAGGGGCGGGGTGACGTTCAGCATGGTGAGCCCGGCCACGGAGAAGACGCCCACCCGGCGCCGGCACACCTCGGTCAGGCCCGGTACGAGCACGAGCCGACGGCCTTTGCCGTGCAGGGCCCAGGACAGCTGGCGCAGGCGAGCTCCGCTTATGTGGGGTCCCGGTACGACGAGGACCGCGTCCACGCCCAGCCGCCGGGCCGCCTCCAGCACCGGCGCCGAGTCAGCCGTCATGCGCGGAGGCTGCTGCCGGTCCAGGCGGGCGGCGACCGGGGCCAGCGTCTGCGGGTCCTGATCGCCGATCGGGCACACGCCGACGACGACGAACTCGTGCTCGGTCCGCCGGGCGAGGTGGTCGACCAGGCAGTCGACGGAGTCCGCCTCCCCGATCACCAGGGCCCGGTGTACGGCCCGGCCGTCACGGCGCCGGACGATCAGGTGCCGGCGGATCAGCGTGTGCACGACGGCGCTCGTCGGCACGCAGGGCACCAGGACGGCGAGCGCGAGGAGGAACGGGGAGTCCTCGCCCGTCGCCGCCCGTACCACCGCGAGCATGCCGACCATGACCAGCCAGTCGTGCAGCGCGGGGCGCAGGCCGCCGCCCTCACCGAGACGGTGTTCGGCGTAGCGCTCCCGCGCGGCGCGCACGAGCGGCCAGGCCACGGCCACCACCGCCGCACGGGCCAGTGCCTGCGCGCCGCCGGTCAGGGCGAAGGCCAGGTAGGCCGGCACGAGGACCCCGAGCGCGTCACCGAGGACGGCGGCTGGCACGTACCAGAGGGGCTTGCCGGTGCCGCGTCCGGCCGGTGGCTGTTCGTCGACGACCCGACTCCACGGCTCTCGTGCCGTTGGTAGCTGGGGAAGAGTATCCCCGAACAGCCACATTCGCCCTCCAAACGTGATCAAAAGGCTCTGTCGAGTGTGCATGGCCGCTCCGGGCCGAGCGGGGCGCGACGCTGACCCGTGGGGATCTGTCACCCGATAGGACTCTGTGCAGTGCCACTGGTGGGCGTGTCGCATGCGCCGCCCGGCTTCAGCGGGGCCCGCAGGGGCGTCACCGGGGGCCGGCGCGACAGGACGGCCGGCCGTCCGGGTGCGGTTCCCGCAGGGGCCCGGAGCGTCCGGGAGCGAGCCCGCCCAGGGGCGGGTCTGCAGGGTCCGCGCCTGCCGGTGGCACGCCGACGAGCATGGCAGCCGGTGCCAGCGCACCTCGCCATCCGGGCGGTCCGGGCCAGGCGGCGCTGTCGGGCCGTCGAGATCAGGCTGGAGGGAAGATTCACGGCCTTCTTCGCCGTGACACGGCCGAGAAGTCACCGGATGGACTAGCAGTTGTCCCCACGGCGGCGCGGCACGGGGGTGGCTCCCCCGCGCGACGCGTGCGGGTCCCTATGGTCGCTGCGTCCACAGGGAACAGAACATCCCGATCCTGGTGGTTTCCTCGGTTCGATGAGGGGTGCAGCGTGAATCTCCACGGCTTCCTGAAGGCTCTTGCCAGACGCTGGCCGACCGTCGCGGTCTGTCTGGTCGTCGCGGTCGGGACGGCGCTCGCCGCGACGAGTTTGAGTACCGCCGTCTATGAGGCCAGAACCCAGCTTTTCGTGGCGACCCGCACCGGGGAGAACACCACCCAGCTGAACGAGGGGCAGAGCTTCTCGCAAGCACGGGTGCAGTCCTACGCCGAGATCGTGACGACCCGGCAGGTGACCGTGCCCGTGGTGGAGCGGCTGGGACTGCGCACCACGCCGGAGGAGCTGGCGTCCCGGATCACCGCCCGGGCCCCCCTCAACACGGTGCTCATCGACATCACCGTCCAGGACGCCGAACCCCAGCGTGCGGCACGGATCGCCAATGCCGTGGCGGAGCGGTTCATCGCGGTCGTCGAGCAGCTGGAGGCGCCCAAGCGCGTGAGCGGCTCCGGAGGTGGCGGGGAGGCCTCCCCGGTCTCCCTCCGAGTCACCCAGGAGGCCGTCGCCCCCGTGGCCCCGATCTCGCCCCGGCCGCTGCTGAACCTGGTCGCGGGCGTGCTCGGCGGCCTGCTGCTCGGCGCCGGCGTCGTCGCGTTGCGCGAGACGCTCGACACCACGCTCAAGACGATCGAGGCGCTGAGCGAGTTCACCGAGCTGCCGGGCCTCGGCAATATCCCGTACGACAGGAACACCCCCAAGCAGCCGTTCGGCAGGGCCGACAGGCACTCCCAGCGGGCCGAGGCCTTCCGCAAGCTGCGCGCCAATCTGCGATTCTCGCAGGTCGACGACCCGCCGCGGATCATCGTGGTGACGAGTTCGGTGCTGGGAGAGGGCAAGACCAGCACCGCGGTGAACCTCGCCCTCTCGCTGGCAGAGGCGGGCGTGTCCACCTGCCTGGTGGACGCGGACCTGCGCCGTCCGTGCGTGGCCTCGACCTTCGGTCTCGTCCCGGACGCCGGCCTGACCACCGTGCTCATCGGGCAAGCCCGCATCACCGACGTGATGCAGCAGGTCGCGGGCGGCCTGTCGGTGCTGGCCAGCGGCGCGGTACCGCCGAACCCCACGGAGCTGCTCGCCTCGGCGCGCATGGAAGAGGTGCTGAAGGAGGTGGCGGCCATGTACGAGATGGTGATCATCGACACCGCGCCGCTGCTGCCGGTCGCCGACACCGTGGGACTCGCCTCGCTTGCTCAGGGCACGCTACTCGTCGTCCGCGCTGCCAAGACCAGGCGGGACCAGGTGCGCACCGCCGCGGAATCGCTGGAACGGGTGGGCGTACGTGTCATCGGCACCGTCTTCAGCATGGCGCCTGTTCTCAAGGGCGGCCGGTACGGCAACGGGAACTACGGTGAGCTGCCCGTCCCCCGGCCGTCGGTTCCGCACGAGGAGGCGGTCGTGCCAGCCGGGACCGGTGAGGGAGACGGCCAGGGATGATCCGGGTCCTGTTCATCTGCACCGGCAACGTGTACCGCTCGGCGCTCGCCGAGCGGCTGCTGGCCGCACGGCTGCCGCGCGGCTCGGCCGTGCGGCCGGAGAGCGCCGGTACACAGACCTGGCCCCGCCCGGCCATGGAGCACTCCACCCGGGCGGTGCTGGAGCGGCTGGGCGGCGAAGGCTCGGGCTTCGTCTCGCGACGGCTCACCGCCCGGCTCGTCCTGGGATCGGCGCTGGTGCTCGGGCTTGCCCGCGAACACCGCGACGCGGCCGTACGGCTCGCGCCCTCGGCGATGCGGCGCTGCTTCACCCTGAAGGAGTTCGTGCGGCTCGCCGGCGGGGAAGCCGACGGGGACGGGCGGCAGCCGGAGGGCGGCAGGGATTTCGCCGCCGTGGTCGCCGCCGCCGCCGCTCGTCGCGGGCACGCGGTCCCGGTCCCGCCGGAGGAGGACGACGTCGCGGACCCCCAGGGGAGGCCCTCAGCGGCGCTGGCCCGGTGCGCCCGCGAGATCGACGACGTGGTGGGAAGGCTCGTCGGCTTGTGCGAAGCCCCGGTAACGCTTCCGGCCGTAGCGCCCTTGCGCAGAGAAGACGATACTGATCTCGGCGCTTCAAGGTGATTGGCCTGTTTGCGTAGCTGACTGACGGTCATTTGCGCGCTATGCCGTTGGTATGCGCTATGCGGATGG
>NZ_JBHWDU010000124.1:0-16959 GCF_042734825.1 Kitasatospora sp. NPDC059648
GAACCCGTACTTCTCCGTGATCTCCCCGCTGCTGTCCCGCTCGCTGCTGCTCACCCTGGAGTCGTTGACCGACGACGACGTCCGGGCGCTGCTGCGCCGCGCGGTGGCCGACGAGCGCGGGCTGGAGGGCGCGCTGGAACTGACCGCGGAGGCCGAGGACCACCTGGTGCGCCTCGCCGGCGGGGACGCCCGGCGGGCGCTCACCACGCTGGAGGCGGCGGCCGGGGCGGCGCTGGAGAAGGGGGAGGCGAGCATCACGCTGGCCACCACCGAGACGGCCGTCAACCAGGCCGCGGTGCGCTACGACAAGGACGGCGACCAGCACTACGACGTGGCCAGCGCGCTGATCAAGTCGATCCGCGGCAGTGACGTCGACGCCACCCTGCACTACCTGGCCCGGATGATCGAGGCGGGCGAGGACCCTCGGTTCATCGCCCGGCGGCTGATGATCTCGGCCAGCGAGGACGTCGGCCTGGCCGACCCCACGGCGCTGCAGACGGCGGTGGCGGCGGCCCAGGCGGTGGCCCTGATCGGCTTCCCGGAGGCCCGGATCATCCTGTCCCAGGCGGCGATCGCGCTGGCCCTGGCGCCCAAGTCCAACTCGGCCTACCTGGCGATCGACGCGGCGCTGGCGGACGTCCGGCAGGGGCTGGCCGGCGCCGTCCCGCCGCACCTGCGGGACGCCCACTACGGCGGGGCGGGCAAGCTCGGGCACGGCAAGGGCTACCAGTACCCGCACGACCTGCCGGAGGGCATCGCGGCCCAGCAGTACGCGCCGGACCCGGTGCACGGGCGGGAGTACTACCAGCCGAACCGGCGCGGCGGCGAGGTCCGGTACGCGGACACCGTGGAGTGGACGCGCGCGCGGCTGCGGGGGGAGCGCAGGGTGGAGAAGAAGGCCGAGAACGCGGCGGAGCAGCCCGGGGAAAAGGGCGAGTGATCCACGGGTATACTCGGTCGGAGTGCCAAGTCCCGGGACGGCGGCGGGGGAGACCCCACCGACCGGCCGCACCAGCGGGACACCGGCCGTAGGCCTCCCCCGGGAGGCCCGCACCAGGAGCGTCGCGCACCGTTTCGGTGTCGCGGACGGCCCGGTTTCCGGGCCCTTCGTGTGACCAGCACTTCTCGTGCCCGGCTCCGGAGAGCGGCTGATCCCTTCGCGCAGGCGACGGGGTTTTCTCCGGGTCGCGACATGCGACCTCCGTCAACACCTGGTGAAAGCCGTATTCGTAAGCAAGGAAGGTTTGGTTCATGGCGAACCAGAAGCGTCCCAAGGTCAAGATCGCGCGTGCGCTCGGCGTGCCGCTGACCCCGAAGTCCGTCAAGTACTTCGAGGCCCGCCCGTACCCGCCCGGCCAGCACGGCCGTGGCCGCAAGCAGAACTCGGACTACAAGGTCCGTCTGCTGGAGAAGCAGCGTCTCCGCGCCCAGTACGACCTGAGCGAGAAGCAGCTGTCGCGCGCGTTCGACCGCGCGAAGAAGGCCGAGGGCAAGACCGGTGAGGCGCTCGTCGCCGAGCTGGAGACCCGTCTGGACTCGCTGGTGCTGCGTTCGGGCATCGCCCGCACCATCTACCAGGCCCGCCAGATGGTCGTCCACGGCCACATCGAGGTCAACGGTGGCAAGGTCAACAAGCCGTCGTTCCAGATGAAGCCGGGCTACGTGGTCACCGTCCGCGAGCGCTCCAAGGAGAAGGTCCCCTTCCAGGTCGCCCGTGAGGGTGGCTACGCGGGTGAGGGCCAGACCCCGAAGTACCTCGAGGTCAACCTGAAGGCCCTGGCCTTCCGCCTGGACCGTGCGCCGCAGCGCAAGGAGGTCCCGGTGATCTGTGACGAGCAGCTGGTCGTCGAGTACTACTCGCGCTGACCCGCGCTCGGTTCCGCAGACCGCGAAACCACAGCGAACCCCCGTCGCCCTTCGAGGCGGCGGGGGTTCGCTGCTTCGGGCCGTCGGCCGTCAGACGGTCTCGCCGGCCATCGCGGCGGCGAGCCGCAGGTGCGGGCGGGCCTCCTCGGCCCGGCCCTGGCGCTCCAGGGTACGGCCGAGCATCAGCCGGGCGTAGTCCTCGGCCGGGTCGAGGGCGAGGATCCGGCGCAGCTCGGCCTCCGCGCGGCCGAGCTGGGCGGAGTGGAAGTAGCTGCGGGCCAGCAGCAGCCGGACGGAGAGGTTGGCCGGCTCCTCGGCCAGCACGCCTTCGAGCATGCGCGCGGCGTCGGTGTACGCCTTGGACTCGAAGTAGAAGTTCGCGAGGCGGTACTCGTCGTGGACGGCCATGGTGCTCCTTCCGGGGGGATCTGATCCTTGCCTGCTCAAGCAATCGGCAAGCTTCAGCTATTCCGCGCCGGTGCGGGCGCGGGGGCGGGCGGCACCGAGAAGGGGCCGGGGGCCGGCTCCGGGCCGTCCGGCGAGCCCCCGGCGCCGAGCGCCCGGCAGACGGCGGCGTCCAGGTCCAGCCGGCCACCCGCCCGGTAGCAGTCCTCGTACTCCTGCTCGGTGAGCCCGGCCCGGGTCCGCTCGGCGCACTCCTGGTGGGTGCCGAAGAAGGAGCGCGAGCCCAGGAACGGATTGCCGACCGCGCGCCAGATCCGGTGCGCGGCGCCCTGGAGCACCCGGGCCTCGCACA
This sequence comes from Kitasatospora sp. NPDC059648, assembly GCF_042734825.1. Lineage (NCBI taxonomy): Bacteria > Bacillati > Actinomycetota > Actinomycetes > Kitasatosporales > Streptomycetaceae > Kitasatospora > Kitasatospora sp. NPDC059648. Next base: position 2,624 of record NZ_JBHWDU010000124.1, read on the forward strand.
GGTCGGCCGGCTCGTCGGGCTCGGTCGGCTCGGTCTCCAGCAGCGCCAGCAGGTCGATGCCCAGCACGATGCCGAGCAGGTCGTGGAAGTGGTGGTTCAGCCGGACGCACTCGCGGGCCAGGTCGCGGGCCGGCCGGACCGCGCCGTCCAGGTAGTGGGAGTACGCCGTTGCGTACAGCACGTAGGCGTACGCCCACTGCTCGCCGTGTTCCTCGCAGACCTCGCGGGCCTGCCCGAACCAGAGTGCGCCGCTGTCCAGGTCGCCCTGGAACAGGTGGGCGAGGCCCAGCTCGATCATGGCCATCACCACGTTGCTGTTGAGCTCGCCGATGGTCCGGTAGTGCCAGAGCGCCTCCTCGAACAGCTCGGCGGCGCGCGCCGGGTCGTCGCCGATCAGGGCGGTGCAGCCCTGGCGGTGGACGGCGTAGGCGAGGGCCCGGTCGTCGCCGGTGTCCAGGGCCTGGCGGCGGCACTCCTCCAGGGCGGGCCGCGCGGTGCCGAGGTCGCCCTGGAGGGTGGCCATGTAGCCGGTCACCCACAGGGCCTTGGCCCGGGCCTCCGTGGGCTCGCGGCCCACGGCGAGCGCGCGGTCCAGCCAGTGCCGGCCCTCGCCGAGGTGGCCGCAGCCGACCCAGTAGAACCAGAGGGTGCCGGCCAGCAGCAGGGCGAGCTGCTCCTCGCCGGGCTCGGCGAGGCAGAACTCCAGCGCGGCGCGGAGGTCGGTGTGGGCGAGCCGGGTGCGCTCGGCGGTCTCGGGCTGGCGGGGGCCGAACCACTCGACCTCGCCCCAGGTGGCGACGCCCAGGTACCAGTCGCGGTGGCGGCGCAGCAGCCGCGGCTCCTCGCCGGCGGCGCGCAGCCAGTGGCCGCCGTACTCGCGCAGGGTGTCCAGCAGCCGGAAGCGGACGCCGAAGTCGCTCTCCTCGCGCAGCACCACGGACTTGGCGACGAGTTCGCCGAGCAGGTCGAGCACGTCCTCGGGCTCGATGCCCTCGCCGGCGCAGACGTACTCGGCGGCCTCCAGGTCGAAACTGCCGGCGAAGACCGACAGGCGAGCCCAGAGCAAACGTTCCTGCACTGTGCACAGCTCGTGGCTCCAGCCGATCGTGGTGCGCAGCGTCTGGTGCCTCGGCAGAGCCGTCCGGGAGCCGCCGGTGAGCAGCCGGAAGCGGTCGTCCAGCCGGGCGGTGATCTGCTCCACCGACAGCGCCCGCAGCCGCCCGGCGGCCAGCTCCACGGCCAGCGGGATGCCGTCCAGCCGGCGGCAGAGCAGGCCGACCGCCTCCGCGTTCGCCTCGGTCACCTCGAAGGACGGCAGCACGGCCCGCGCCCGGTCGGCGAACAGCCGCACCGCGTCCGGCAGCGGGCCCGGGCCCACCCGGGTCGGCGGCGGGCCGACCGGCAGCGGCGCCAGCGTCAGCAGGTGCTCGCCCGAGGCCCGCAGGGCGACGCGGCTGGTGGTCAGCACCCGCAGGCCGGGCAGCGCCCGCAGCAGCGCGTCGGTCAGCTCGGCGCAGGCCTCCACCAGGTGCTCGCAGCCGTCCAGCACCAGCAGCAGGCGGCGCCCCGCCAGGTGCTCGCCCAGCACGTCCAGCGGCGGCCGGGCGGTGCCGTCGGTCAGCCGCAGGGCCTCCAGGACGGCGTGGCCGAGCAGCAGCGGGTCCCGCACCGGGGCCACGTCCACCAGCCAGGTGCCGTCCGGGAAGGCCCCGGCCGCCCGGGCCGCCGCCCGCAGCGCGAGCCGGCTCTTGCCGACCCCGCCGGGCCCGGTCACCGTCACCAGCCGGGCGGCGGCGAGCAGGCTCGCCAGCTCGGCCAGTTCCCGCTGCCGCCCGACGAAGCCGGTCACCTCGGCCGGCAGACGGCCGGGCTCCGGCTCGCGCGGCCGTGCCGCGGTATCTGCTGTCCAGTCGCCGGCCAACCGCTGCTCCCCGTCGTTCCGAGCCCGCACCGCAGTGGTCCGGACGTGGGTCGGGCCGTACCGCCGACGGCCCGCCTGGCAGAACGACGTGACCGGCCGGTAGGTTACGCGCACGGTTCGCACACCCGGACGAGGGCACGGTCGTCACCCGGTCCGGAAACGGGGCGTGGGCGCGATAGGGTTCCACCTGTAGAGCAGCAAGGCGAGGGAGCGCGCAGAGTGTCCGTGGGAGAGCTGGCCGGCTTGCTCGTCGCTGTGTTCTGGGCGGTCCTGGTCACCCTGCTCGCGGTGGTGCTGGTCCGGCTCTCCCGGGTGCTGAAGGAGGCCACCGTCCTGGTCTCCGCCGTCACCGAACAGGCCGTGCCGCTGCTGACCGAGGCGGGCGCCGCCGTGCGCAGCGCCAACGAGCAGCTGGACCGGGTGGACGAGATCACCGCCAACGTGCAGGACGCCGCCGCCAACGCCAAGGCGCTGTCCTCCACCGCCGCCGCCACGCTGGGCGGACCGCTGATGAAGGTCGCCGCGTTCAGCTACGGCGTCCGCAAGGCCGTCGCCAAGCAGCAGGGCGCCCTGCCGAACGTGCCGCTGCAGGCCGGCGAGCGCGACGAGCTGGCGCGACTGATCCGGGCCGAGGTGCGCGCCGCGACCGCGCCCAGGAGCGGCCTGCTCTCCCGGGTCCGGCGTGCGGTGAGGGGCTGACGGCATGGCACGGATCTTCTGGATGGCGGTCGGCGCCGGCGCCGCCGTGTGGGCCATGAACAAGGCCAACGACGCGGTGCAGCGGCTCACCCCGGACAGCCTCTCCGGCACCGCCGCGCGCGGTGCGCTGCACCTGGGCGACCTCGCCAAGCAGTTCGCCCAGGACGTGCGCTCCGGGATGGCGGAGCGCGAGGAGCAGCTGAAGGAGGACCTCGGACTGCACGGCACCGCCGTGGTCGAGCCCCCGAGCACCCGCCGCCCCCGCCCGTCGCCCGCCACCGCCCTTCCTGGGAAACGCTCCGCGTTGCCCCCCTCACGCGAGCCGCGGTACCGAGCTATCTCGGCGGCGCCCGGTCGCCCGGCCGCCGCCCTGCCTCCCGCCCGCGCCCTGTCCGACGACGGGCGCCGCACCATCCCCCAGACCATGGAAGAAACGCCCCGCCGAGCCCTGCCGCGGGGCGGAACGAACCGGAAGGACCACTAATGGAGTCGGCTGAGATCCGCCGCCGCTGGCTGCGCTTCTTCGAGGAGCGCGGCCACACCGTCGTTCCGTCGGCGTCCCTGGTCGCCGACGACCCCACGCTGCTGCTCGTCAACGCCGGCATGGTGCCGTTCAAGCCCTACTTCCTGGGCGAGGTCAAGCCGCAGTTCTCGCGCGCCACCAGCGTCCAGAAGTGCGTGCGCACCCTGGACATCGAGGAGGTCGGGAAGACCACCCGGCACGGCTCCTTCTTCCAGATGTGCGGCAACTTCTCCTTCGGTGACTACTTCAAGGAAGGAGCCATCAAGTTCGCCTGGGAGCTGCTCACCACTCCCGTCGCGGAGGGTGGCTACGGCCTGGAGAAGGAGAAGCTCTGGATCACCGTCTACAAGGACGACGACGAGGCCGAGCAGATCTGGCGCGACGTCATCGGCGTGCCCTCCGAGCGCATCCAGCGCCTGGGCATGAAGGACAACTTCTGGTCGATGGGCGTGCCCGGCCCGTGCGGCCCGTGCTCGGAGATCAACTACGACCGCGGCCCCGCGTACGGCGAGGAGGGCGGCCCGGCGGTCAACGGCGAGCGCTACCTGGAGATCTGGAACCTGGTCTTCATGCAGTACGAGCGCGGCCACGGCGACGGCAAGGACGGCTTCGAGATCCTCGGCGACCTGCCGAGCAAGAACATCGACACCGGCCTCGGCCTGGAGCGCCTCGCCGCCATCCTGCAGGGCGTCGACAACCTCTTCGAGATCGACACCAGCCGGATGATCCTCGACCGCGCCGCCGAGCTCACCGGCCACGCCTACGGTGCCGACCACAAGTCGGACGTCTCGCTGCGCGTGGTCACCGACCACATCCGCACCGCGCTGATGCTGGTCGGCGACGGCGTCACCCCCGGCAACGAGGGCCGCGGCTACGTGCTGCGCCGCATCCTGCGCCGCGCCATCCGCAACATGCGGCTGCTGGGCGCCACCGAGCCGGTGGCCAAGGAGCTCATCGACGTCGCCATCAAGGCGATGGCCCCGCAGTACCCCGAGCTGGAGAGCGACCGCAAGCGCATCGAGACGGTCGTCATCGGCGAGGAGTCGGCCTTCCTGCAGACCCTGAAGGCCGGCACCAACCTGCTGGACGTCGCGGTCACCGAGACCAAGCAGGCCGGCGGCGCGGTGCTCTCCGGCGAGCAGGCGTTCAAGCTGCACGACACCTACGGCTTCCCGATCGACCTCACCCTGGAAATGGCCGAGGAACAGGGCCTCCAGGTCGACGAGGCCGGCTTCCGCCGCCTGATGCAGGAGCAGCGTGACCGCGCCAAGGCCGACGCCAAGGCCAAGAAGATGGGCCACGCCGACGTCGCCGCGTACCGCGAGGTCGCCGACAAGTCCGGCGCGAGCGTCTTCACCGGCTACTCCCTGACCGAGGGCGAGGCCACCGTGGTCGGCCTGCTGGTGGACGGCGTTCCGGCGCCGGCCGCCTCCGAGGGCGACGAGGTCGAGATCATCCTCGACCGCACCCCGTTCTACGCCGAGGGCGGCGGCCAGCTCGCCGACCACGGCCGGATCCGGCTGGAGTCCGGCGCGGTGGTGGAGATCCGCGACGTGCAGCAGCCCGTCCCCGGCGTCATCGTGCACTCCGGCGGCGTGCTGTTCGGCGAGGTCGTGCTCGGCGCCTCGGCGTACGCCACGATCGACACCGAGCGCCGCCGGGCGATCGCCCGCGCCCACTCGGCCACCCACCTGACCCACCAGGCACTGCGCGACGCGCTCGGCCCGACGGCCGCCCAGGCCGGCTCCGAGAACGCCCCGGGCCGCTTCCGCTTCGACTTCGGCTCGCCCGCCGCCGTTCCGGGCAGCGTGCTGGTGGACGTCGAGCAGAAGATCAACGACGTGCTGGGCCGTGAACTGGAGGTCACCGCCGAGGTCATGACGATGGACCAGGCCCGCAAGGCCGGCGCCATCGCGATGTTCGGCGAGAAGTACGGCGACGAGGTGCGGGTCGTCTCCATCGGCGACTTCTCCAAGGAGCTGTGCGGCGGCACCCACGTCGGCAACACCGCCCAGCTGGGCCTGGTGAAGCTGCTCGGCGAGTCCTCGATCGGCTCCGGCGTGCGCCGCGTGGAGGCGCTGGTCGGCGTCGACGCGTACAAGTTCCTGGCCCGCGAGCACACCGTGGTGGCCCAGCTGACCGAGCTGGTCAAGGGCCGCCCGGAGGAGCTGCCGGAGAAGATCTCGGGCATGCTCAGCAAGCTCAAGGACGCCGAGAAGGAGATCGAGCGCTTCCGCGCCGAGAAGGTGCTGGCCGCCGCTGCGGGCCTGGCCGACGCGGCCGAGGACGTGCACGGCATCGCCGTGGTCGCCGCGCAGGTCGCCGACGGCGTGGGCGCGGACGAGCTGCGCAAGCTGGTCCTGGACGTGCGCGGCCGCCTGGGCTCGCGCCCGGCCGTGGTCGCCGCGTTCACCGTGGCCAACGACCGCCCGCTGACCGTGATCGCGACCAACGAGGACGCCCGCGGCCGCGGCATCAAGGCCGGCGAGCTGGTCCGCACCGCGGCCAAGACCCTCGGCGGCGGCGGTGGCGGCAAGGACGACGTCGCCCAGGGCGGCGGCTCCAACCCGGCCGCGGTCGGCGAGGCCATCGCCGCGGTGCGCGGTCTGGTCGCGGAGCGCGCCAGCTGATGGAGATCGGGGAGGGGCCCTGGAGGCCCCCGTTCCGGCGTGGACGGCGGATCGCCGTCGACGTCGGCGACGCCCGGATCGGGGTCGCGTCCTGCGACCCCGACGGGGTGCTCGCCACGCCGGTGGAGACCGTCCCGGCCGGAGTGAAGTCGCAGGCCAGGATCGCCGCGATCGTCGAGGAGTACGACGCGATCGAGGTGATCGTCGGGCTGCCGCGCTCGCTCAGCGGCAAGGAGGGCCCGGCGGCGGAGAAGGTCCGGGCGTACGCGGCCCGGCTGGCCAACCGGCTCTACCCGGTGCCGGTGCGACTGGTGGACGAGCGGATGTCGACCGTCACCGCGACCCACGGGCTGCGCGCCTCGGGGGTCAAGGCGAAGAAGGGTCGCTCGGTGGTCGACCAGGCCGCCGCGGTGGTGATCCTGCAGACCGCCCTTGAGTCCGAACGGGTGAGCGGACGCCCGCCCGGTGAGAGCGTCGAGGCGGTCGGCTGACCGGCCTGTTCTAACGTCCCGATGAGGGGTCCGTGCGGACGCGTCCGCACGGACCCTTTTATATTCGCTTCCGCCTCCCTTTCGTATCGATTCGGATCGGTACGGAACGGATCGGAGCGATTCGCAGCGATTCGGGACTGCCGAGGGGGCCGCGAGCCATGATCGAGGACTTCCATCCGGGGCTCACCCCGGGCCACCTCGGTGCGCCGGTGCTGGAACCGGAGGGCCGTCCGCCGGGCGCGCCCCGCCCGCGCCCCGATGCGCCGGATCCGCACCGACGGCGTAACGGACTGGCCTGCGCGCTCACCGCCTTCGCGCTGATCGCGGTCTTCGGCGGGATCGGGCTCACCGGCTACACCTGGATCCAGCGCCAGCGCAGACCCCCGGCGGCCGCCGACTACACGGGGCAGGGCGACGGCAGCGTCCAGGTCTCGGTGCCCGAGGGGGCGGGCCTGTCCCAGATCGCCTCCGCGCTGGTCCGCAACGGGGTGGTGGCCAGTTCGCTCGCCTTCACCCGGGCGGCGAAGGGGAGTGCGGCGGCCGCGGGGCGGATCCAGCCCGGCACGTACACCCTCAAGCAGAAGATGTCGGCCGCCGCCGCGCTGGCCATCCTGATCGACCCGGCCAACGCCAACGGCCTCACCATCCCCGAGGGCTGGCGCGGCAACCAGATCTACGCGGCGATCGACAGGAAGCTGAAGCTCCCCGAGGGCACCACCCAGAAGACCGCCAAGGAACAGGGCGCCGAGCTCGGGCTGCCGGACTTCGCCCACGGCAGCCCGGAGGGCTACCTGTTCCCCGCCACCTACGCCGTCATCGACGGGACCACCCCGCTGGACCTGCTGAAGCAGATGGTCGACCGGGCCGGCAGGGAGTTCAGCCGGGACGACGCCAACGTCGTCGCGCAGAACCTCGGACAGAGCCTGTACGGGCTGGTCACCGTCGCCAGCATGGTCCAGGGCGAGGCCGACAACACCGAGGACATGGGCAAGGTGGCCCGGGTCATCTACAACCGGCTGGCCAAGGGGATGCCGCTGCAGCTGGACTCCACCATCAACTACGCGCTCGGCCGCTCGACCCTGAACACCACGGTCACCGACACCAAGCTGGACTCCCCGTACAACACCTACCTGCACCCGGGGCTGCCGCCGTCGCCGATCTCCAACCCCGGGCGGCAGGCGATCATGGCGGCGCTGGACCCGACGCCCGGGGACTGGCTGTACTTCGTGACCGTGAAGCCGGGCGACACCCGCTTCACCGACAGCTTCGAGGTGCAGCAGCGCAACGTGGCGGAGTTCAACGCGGCGCGGGCGTCGAAGCCGAGCGCCCCGGCCGCCGCCACGCCCTCGACGCCAGGCGCGGCCACGCCGTGACGGCCCCGCGCGCCGAGGGTGAGGTCGCTCACTGACAGTGCGTCCGCCCCGGACGGGGTACGGCTGCGGTACGGTAACGTCTCCTCCCAGGCGCTGCGCTAGCACGCCGGTTCGAGAATCAGCCGGGACGGCGTCGTCCCGGACGGCCGGTCCGATCCTCCGGTCGTCACCGTCGGTTAAGGGGATCAATGACCGATCTGGGTCGGGGCTACGGCCCCCAGGGCGAGCCGTGGCACCCCGGTGATCCCGGGTACGGCGGCCAGCAGCCGGTCCCCGGCCAGCAGGACGGCCAGTGGCAGCAGCAGTACCAGCATCAGGGGCAGCACGGCCAGCAGATCCAGCAGCCGTACGGGAACGCCCAGCAGGCCCACCTCCAGCAGATGGGGGGCGGGCAGCAGCAGATGCAGCAGGGCATGCCGCAGGAGGGGTACCCGCAGGGGTACCAGCAGCAGGGCTATCCGCAGCAGCAGATTCCGCAGCAGGGCTACCCGCAGCAGCAGATGCCGATGCAGCAGGGAGTGCCGCAGCAGGGCTACCCCCAGCAGCAGATGCCGATGCAGCAGGGAGTGCCGCAGCAGGGCTACCCGCAGCAGCAGATGCCGATGCAGCAGGGGATGCCGCAGCAGCATGTCCAGCAGCAGCAGGTCCAGCCGCAGGCGCCCGCGCCCGAGCCCGTCTCCGGCCCCGGGCCGGACGGGATCGACTGGGAGGCCGAGGCCGCCGCGCTGGAATCCGGCGTCGACCCGGTGGGCGGGGCTGCGCACGAGCCCGAGGCCGAGGAGTGGGACGGCCACCGCGAGGACGAGCACCACGCCGAGGACGGCTACCCGGAGGAGCACGCCGAGGCCGAGGAGGTCGGCTTCCTCGGCGAGCAGGACGAGTCCCGCGAGGCGCAGAAGAAGCGCAAGGAGAAGGGCAAGAAGGCGGGCCGTCGCAACGGCGGCGCCTGCCTGGTGGTCGCACTGGTCCTGGTCGGCCTGCTCGGCGGCGCCGGCTGGTGGGGCTACGGCTTCTACCAGGACCACTTCGGGCCGCCGCCGGACTTCACCGGTGAGGGCACCGGCTCCGTCCAGGTCGAGGTCAAGCAGGGTGCGGTCGGCGGCCAGATCGGTCTCGCGCTGAAGAACGCCGGCGTGGTCAAGAGCGTCGACGCGTTCACCAAGGCCTGCGACGCGGAGCCCAAGTGCGGCACCATCCAGCCGGGCTTCTACGGGATGAAGAAGGAGCTGCCGGCCGCGGCCGCGCTCAAGGAGCTGCTCGACCAGGCGGGCGGCGCGGCGATCGTCTTCCCGGAGGGCAAGAACTCCTCCGAGATCTACGCCATGATCGACACCAAGCTGAAGCTCCAGAAGGGCACCACGGCGAACGTCGCCAAGGCCCAGGTCAACGACCTCGGCCTGCCCGCGTACGCGAACGGCAACATCGAGGGCTTCCTCTGGCCGACCCGCTACAACATCGCCGACGGCATGAAGCCCGAGGACCTGCTCAAGCAGATGGTGAAGAACGCCACCGACAAGTACGCGAACCTGGACGGCCAGGCCTCCAAGGCGGGCCTGAAGAACGGCTACGAGGTGGTCATCGAGGCGAGCATCCTGCAGCGCGAGGGCAACAACCCGGGCGACTTCGCCAAGATGGCCAGGACCATCCAGAACCGCCTGGCGAGCGATACCGTGCGCCACACGCTCGGCATGGACACCACGCTGCAGTACTCGCTGGGCCGCAAGGAACTCACGTCGAAGGACATCAACGACGGGTCCAACAAGTACAACACCTACATCAACCCGGGCCTGCCGCCGACGCCGATCTCCAACCCCGGTGACGAGGCGCTCAACGCGGTGCTCAACCCGGCGGACGGCAAGTGGCTGTACTTCATCGCGATGTCCCCGACCAACACCCTCTTCGCCGAGACGGACAAGGAGCACGCGGCCAACGTCGAGGCGTACTGCAAGGCGGCGGGTCAGGGCTTCGACAAGGTCGGCCTGCACTGCACCACCAAGTAGCCGTCACCGCACCGTCGTTCCCGGAGTCAGTGTTGACCAGCAAGCACCGGGCGGCCGTTCTCGGCTCGCCGATCGCCCACTCGCTCTCGCCGGACCTGCACCGGGCCGCCTTCGCGGCGCTCGGGCTGGACGGCTGGCGCTACGACCGCTTCGAGGTCGACGAGGCCGGCCTGCCCGGTTTCCTCGCCGCACTGGACGGGGCCGAGTGGGCGGGGCTGTCGCTGACCATGCCGTTGAAGCGGGCGGTCATCCCGCTGCTGGACGAGGTCAGCGCGACCGCCCGCTCGGTGGAGGCGGTGAACACCGTGGTGTTCACCGCCGACGGCCGGCGCACCGGGGACAACACCGACGTCCCCGGGCTGGTCAACGCGCTGCGCGAGCGCGGCATCACCAAGGTGTCCGCCGCCGCCGTGCTGGGCGCCGGGGCCACCGCCTCCTCGGCGCTGGCGGCGCTCGCCCAGGTCTGCACCGGCGAGGTGACGGTCTACGTGCGCAGCGCCGAGCGGGCCCGGGAGATGGGCGAGCTGGGCGAGCGGCTCGGCGTCACGGTGCGCACCGCCGACTGGGAGCGCGGCGCCGAGGCGCTGGAGCGTCCGCTGACCGTCTCCACCACGCCGGTCGGGGCGACCGACGCCTTCGCCGGCTCGCTGACGGCGGCCCCCGGCGCGCTGTTCGACGTGCTGTACCACCCGTGGCCGACGGCGCTGGCCGCCGCCTGCGCCGAGCGCGGGGCGACCGTCCTGGGCGGCCTGGACCTGCTGGTGCACCAGGCGGTGCTGCAGAGCGAGGCCTTCACCGGGCGCGCGCCCGGGCCGCTGGCGGCGATGCGCGAGGCGGGCGAGAGGGCGCTCGCCGACCGCCCGGCGTGAACCGGGGGGACCCACCCCGGGCGCGGTACGAGCGGAGGGACCGCGGCTAGATCGTTTCGTTGGGTGACCGGTTGCCGTCCGTCACGCGGACTGTGCCCCCGGGTGCCGCCGGGTCGTGAAAGGATTCGGAGAGAAGGCACGCTCGGGCGGGCCGCGGCGGTGCCGTGGGCCGGCCCGCTGATGAAGGAGCTCCGTTGGGTACGTTGCGCTGGCTGACGGCGGGGGAGTCGCACGGCCCCGCACTCGTCGCGACGCTGGAAGGCCTGCCCGCCGGTGTACCGGTCACCACCGAGGTGGTGGCCGACGCGCTGGCGCGCCGCCGGCTCGGTTACGGCCGCGGGGCGCGGATGAAGTTCGAACAGGACGAGGTGACCTTCCTCGGCGGCGTCCGGCACGGCCTGAGCATGGGCAGCCCGGTCGCGATCATGGTCGGTAACACCGAGTGGCCGAAGTGGGAGCAGGTCATGTCGGCCGACCCGGTCGACCCCGAGGTGCTGGCGGGCCTGGCCCGCAACGAGGCGCTGACCCGCCCCCGGCCCGGCCACGCCGACCTGGCCGGCATGCAGAAGTACTCGATCGACGAGGCCCGGCCGATCCTGGAGCGCGCCAGCGCCCGGGAGACGGCCGCCCGGGTCGCGCTGGGCGCCGTCGCCCGCGCGTACCTCCGCGAGGTGGCCGGGATCGAGATCGTCAGCCACGTGGTCGAGCTGGCCGCCGCCAAGGCGCCGGCCGGTGTGGTGCCGCTGCCCTCGGACGAGGCCCGGCTGGACGCCGACCCGGTGCGCTGCCTGGACGCGGACGCCTCGAAGGCGATGGTCGCCGAGATCGACCAGGCCCACAAGGACGGCGACACCCTCGGCGGCGTGGTCGAGGTGCTCGCGTACGGTGTGCCGGTGGGCCTCGGCTCCCACGTGCACTGGGACCGCCGGCTGGACGCCCGGCTGGCCGCCGCGCTGATGGGCATTCAGGCGATCAAGGGCGTCGAGGTCGGCGACGGCTTCGAGCTGGCCCGGGTGCCGGGCTCCAAGGCGCACGACGAGATCGTCCCGACTCCCGAGGGCGTCAAGCGCACCTCCGGCCGCTCCGGCGGCACCGAGGGCGGCCTGACCACCGGCGAGGTGCTGCGGGTGCGCGCCGCGATGAAGCCGATCGCCACGGTGCCGCGGGCGCTGCAGACCCTGGACGTGCGCACCGGCGAGCCGGCCAAGGCGCACCACCAGCGCTCGGACGTCTGCGCGGTGCCGGCCGCCGGCATCGTCGCCGAGGCGATGGTCGCGCTGGTGCTGGCGGACGCGGTGAGCGAGAAGTTCGGTGGCGACCACGTCTCCGAGACCCGTCGCAACGTGCAGGGCTACCTCGACAACCTGATCATCAAATGAGTGGGCGAAGCGAGCTCGTCATCGGAAGGCGCCGGTCGCGGTCATCGCACGCCGAGCGCGGCGAGGTGCGGGCATGACGACACCCGTCGTGGTGCTGGTCGGCCCGCCCGGCAGTGGCAAGTCCACCGTCGGGCGGGCCCTGGCCGAGCGCCTGGGCGTCGGCTTCCGGGACACCGACGCCGACATCGAGGCGCTGGCCGGCAAGCCCATCCCGGAGATCTTCATCGACGAGGGCGAGCCGCACTTCCGCGAGCTGGAGGTCCGCGCCGTGCGCGCGGCCGCCGGGGGACACGGCGGGGTGCTGGCGCTCGGTGGCGGCGCAGTGATGGCCGAGGCCACCCGTGAGCTGCTGCGCGAGCTGCCGGTGGTCTTCCTGGAGGTCCCGCTCGGCGACGCGGTCAAGCGGGTCGGCCTGGACGCCCCGCGCCCGCTGCTGGCCGTCAATCCGCGGGCCCGCTGGCGCGAGCTGATGGAGGCCCGCCGCCCCCTCTACCTGGAGGTGGCCACCGCCGTCGTCGACACCGCCGACCGCACCCCCGAGCAGGTCGCGGACGCCGTACTGGAAGCACTGGAGCTGAAGACCCCCCATGACTGACACCACCGTCAGGATTCACGTCGGCGGCAGCGCCGGCCACGACCCGTACGACGTGCTGATCGGGCACCAGCTGCTCGGCGAGCTGGCGCCGCTGATCGGGACGCGGGCCAAGCGGGTCGCGATCATCCACCCGGAGGCGCTGGCCGCCACCGCCGACGCCATCCGCGAGGACCTGGCCGGCGAGGGGTACGAGGCGATCGCGCTCCAGGTGCCCAACGCCGAGGAGGCGAAGAGCGCCGAGGTGGCCGCGTACTGCTGGTCGGTGCTCGGGCAGACCGGGTTCACCCGCAGCGACGTCGTGGTCGGCCTCGGCGGGGGCGCCACCACCGACCTGGCGGGCTTCGTCGCGGCCACCTGGCTGCGCGGGGTGCGCTGGGTCTCCATGCCCACCACGCTGCTCGGCATGGTCGACGCGGCCGTCGGCGGCAAGACCGGCATCAACATCGCCGAGGGCAAGAACATGGTCGGGGCCTTCCACCCGCCGGTGGGCGTGCTGGCCGACCTCGGCACCCTGGAGACCGTGCCCAAGCACGACTACGTCTCCGGCCTCGCCGAGGTCATCAAGTGCGGCTTCATCGCCGACCCGGTCATCCTCGACCTGATCGAGGCGGACCCGGAGGGCGCCAAGTCGCCGGCCGGCCCGCACACCGTCGAGCTGATCCGCCGGGCCATCCAGGTCAAGGCCGACGTCGTCTCCGGGGACCTCAAGGAGTCCGGCCGGCGCGAGATCCTCAACTACGGCCACACCCTGGGCCACGCCATCGAGCGCAACGAGCGCTACAAGTGGCGGCACGGCGCGGCGATCTCCATCGGCATGGTCTTCGCGGCCGAACTCGGCCGCCTGGCCGGGCGGTTGGACGACGAGACGGCCGACCGGCACCGCACCGTGCTGGCCTCCGTCGGCCTCCCGCTGACCTACCGGGCGGACGCCTGGCCGAAGCTGCTGGACGCGATGAAGATCGACAAGAAGTCGCGCGGCGACCTGATCCGCTTCATCGTGCTGGACGGCCTCGGCAAGACCTCCGTGCTGGAGGGCCCGGACCCGTCGCTGCTGGTCGCCGCGTACGCGGAGGTCTCCGCGTGACCCGGGTGATGGTGCTCAACGGCCCCAACCTCGGCCGGCTGGGCAGCCGGGAGCCCGACGTCTACGGCGCCACCTCGTACGCCGGGCTGGTCGAGCGCTGCACCGCGCTGGGCAAGGAGTTCGGCTTCGAGGTCGAGGTGCACGAGACCAACTCCGAACAGCAGATGGTGGAGTGGCTGCACGAGGCGGCAGACGGGAAGGTGCCCGTGGTGATCAACCCGGGCGCGTTCACCCACTACTCGTACGCGATGCGGGACGCCGCGGCGCAGCGCACCGCGCCGCTGATCGAGGTGCACATCTCCAACCCGTACGCGCGGGAGACCTTCCGGCACACCTCGGTGATCGCGGCGGTGGCCTCCGGGACCATCGCGGGTTTCGGGATCGGGTCGTACGAGCTGGCGCTGCGGGCGCTGGCGGAGCAGCTGACCTCGCGCTGACTGCTGGTCAGTGGCCCGGCGGCGGACTGTGCCCGTCGCCGGGCCGCCGTGTAGTGTCCCCGCTGAAAGGTGTCGGGAGGAGGTGCCGTGACGCAGTACGCCGGAGGTGGGCAGGTCCCGCCGCGTCCCGTCGCTCCGCCGGTCCCGCCGGGGGGCGGTACGGGGGTGTCCCCGTCGGGGGCGCCGGTTCCGCCGCCCTCGCCGCCGCCGACTGTCCGGCCGGCTGCCGCTCCCGCGGCTGCGCCGGGTCCGGCGCCCGCTGTTGCCCCGGCACCGGCCGCTCCGCCACCGGTCGCCCCGGCGCCCGTGCCCGCCCCGGCCGCCGCGCCGACGCC